>JBFIIN010000109.1:0-9465 GCA_041601225.1 Oceanococcus sp. | reverse complement strand
CGTTGTGGCAGGCCACGCAGAGCTGGGGTTCATCGGTGCGATTGTTGCCATGCAGAGACAGCGACTGGTGACACTGGTTGCATTTGGCAATATCCACGACTTCGCGCCGTGGCCTGGCCGTCGCGTCGGTGATCGGGAAGAAGGCCACGGCGCCACGGACCGGCACGCGGTCACTGAATACACCGTCGCCGTCGTAATCCGCTGCCGGATGACCTTCCAGGGCGACCATGCCGCTGCCGGTGGCATCCGCGGCGATCGGGGCGGGCGAGGTGGCGCTGTAGCTGCCATCGCCCAGGGACATGGCCGTGAGTGCGTCAATGCCCAAAGGTTGAGCGGCGGCGTTGCCGGCGTTGGTGTAATCGCGGGTGTCCCAGGCAATATCCAGCGCCAGGCGGCTGACGCCGCCGCCGGTGGTAAAGGCCGGGTCGCTGGCCAAATCGTAGGGCGCGTCGTTATTGCCGGGATCAGTGACCGAGAACCGCACCACCGGGCGCTCGCCTGGCCCGGTTTGACTGATGTCCAGCAGATTGAATTGAAAGCGCTGCGCCGCCAGCTGAGCGGGAATCTCATGCGCCGGCGCGACCGCGACGCTGGCCCCGGGTGCGTGACAGACTCCGCATTGGGAATTGTCCAGTTGCACGCCGCCAGGGTGGCCGCCTTCGGCACCCAGCGCGAAATTCACATTGTCGTGACAGGAGCCGCAGGCCTCCATACTCGGCCGGGCTTCCCAATTGCCGCTTTGTGGCGTGGCCGCATTGCTGTCGTCGTGGCACTTGGTGCAATTGCGAATATCTTGCGGAAATTCGACTTCGGAGTAATCGTGACGGCTGTTGCGGAAGCCAAAGATGACGTATTCACCACCGGCCTGCACGCTGGGGAGTTCGGCGCCGCGATGAATTTTGTGGACCATGACCTTGAAGTCCACGGTATTGCCGGTATTGGCGTCGGTGGAACCGGGGTTATGGCAGGTCACGCACAACTGGGTGTCGCGCCGACCGCCGCCATGGATGGCCAGCGGGTTGTGGCAGCTGTTGCAACTTGCGGTGGCCACGATGTCTCGTGTTTCTATGCCGGTCGTGGCGCCATCCGCAGGGCGCCAGGTGTAAGCGGCATTGACCACCTGGCCATCGCTGCCAGTGGCTTGCAAAGCCACCCGGTGCGTAAGCTGGGGCTCGTAGACGACCGCCAGGGGTTCGCTGATCTGGCTGATATCGACATCAAATCGATAGGTGTAACGGCCGTCGCCGTGGTCGGCAAATTCGCCGCTGCGGCTGCTGGTCGCCTGGATCGCCACATTGCCTTCGGCGTTCTCGGTTCGGTTGATGTAGCTCTGCCAATACGATGGGTCACCATCGCTACCCGGTACCAGCTTGGCAATGGTGAAGCGCACGCCGGTCAGGCCCGTGTAGGGCAAACCCCGTTCATTGACGGCGGAAAATTCCACAACCGGTGCCGAGGCGATAGAAACAGATTCAATGGTGACTGTGAGCGCCTGCGCGGTGTCGGCGATGCGGGTGCCCGGCACACCAGCCGCGCCGTCTGCACCGTCGCGCCCATCATCACCGTCACAGGCGGAAATCCCCATGGCAGCAAGCAGCAAGCAGACGAGCCAGAGGCCAGATCGCCCGTCACGGGTGAACCTGATTTTTTGCGTAGGGTCCTGCACGAAACCACTCCCGTCGATTACTGGCCGCCCTTTGATATATCGGCGCCCCGTGCAAGACCTTGACCCAGATCAAGTTGCCGCGCGGACGCTTACGGTAAATGATTGCTCCACATCAGAAATGAGCCCGACCATGATTCCAAATGCCAGATTCCGCGCCCTGATTGCAAGCCTGATGCTTGCCGTGCCCGCGCTTGCGGAGCCGTCGGCGATTGCCGACTGTGAAAGCTGTCACGGCAAGGCGGGCGCGAGCGAGTCCGCCAAAGTGCCGAACATCGGCGGTCTGTCAGCCTATTACCTGGAACAGTCCATGGCGGCTTATCGAGGGAAACAGCGACCCTGTCCAGAGCTGGAAAAGTCTGATGGCGGCAAAACCAACATGTGCGAGATTGCCGCCGGACTTGCTGATGCTGATGTCCAGCGTCTGGCCAGACATTTCGCGGCGCAGCCCGTGGCGCGATTTGTTCAGGCCACCGATCCGGTCAAGCGCGCCGCGGGTGCCAAAGTGCATGATTACCTTTGCGAGAAGTGTCACGCCGATGGCGGCAAGGATCCGGATGATGACGCCGGAATTCTGGCCGGACAGGGTATGGAGTGGTTGCGGCAGGAGTTCGCCAGCTATGCAGACGGCGCGCGCCCGATGCCCGAGAAAATGCAGGCCAAGTTCGCCAAGCTCAGCGCCGCGGATATTGATGCGCTGATCCATTTCTATGCGGCCGGAGCGGAATAGCCATGGCGGATTCAAAAGCAGGCGCGACCGGGCTATGGGCGCGCCTGTGGCGTCAGCCACGTCGCTGGTGGCTGTTCGGTATACCGGTGGGCGCGGTCCTGTTCTTCGTGCTGGGCGTGATTTTCTGGGGCGGATTCAACTGGTCGATGGAGTTGAGCAATACGGAAAAGTTCTGCACCTCATGTCATGAAATGCGGGATTTTGTCTACGCCGAGTATCAGGGCACGGCGCATCACAGCAATGCGTCCGGGGTTCGCGCTTCCTGCCCGGATTGCCACGTCCCCAAACCCTGGATTCACAAAGTGATCCGCAAGATTCGCGCCACCAATGAGCTCTATCACAAGCTGCTCGGCACCATCAGCACGCCGGAGAAATTCGAGGCTCAGCGCGCCCGCATGGCCCTGCATGTCTGGGAGGGCATGCGCGCCACGGATTCGCGCGAATGCCGCAATTGTCATCACATGGACTTCATGGATCTGGAGAAACAGGGGCGCCGGGCGGCCAAAAAGCATGATCCGGTCAAGCTGGCCGAGTCGGGCGAAACCTGCATCGATTGCCATCAGGGCATCGCCCATGAATTGCCCTCTGCGGAAGCTCTGGAAGCCGCACAGGCGGGCCGCTAGATATGATCCAAATCAAAGCCGGTAGAGGCGCTGATTTGTAGACTGAGACAAGGTTTCCTAATGGAGTGGCCGGTGGTCACGGATCAGCAGCTGCGCGAGAAGTTGCTCGCTTTGCAAACCGATATCGTTGAGCGCCTGCAGCGAGTTCATGCGGATCGGCAGCGGCAAAGCGCTGCCCTGACGGCAGATTTTGCCGAGCAGGCGGTGGAGCGCGAAAACGACGAGGTCCTGGATCAACTTGAAATCAGCTTGCAGACCCAGGCCGACGACGTTGGGACGGCGCTGGAGCGGCTTGCTGCCGGTTGCTACGGGTACTGCCGTCGTTGCGGTCAGGCGATATCCGCAGAGCGACTGGCGGCATTGCCTGCGGCGCTGGACTGTGCCGTGTGCGCCGACTAGAACGGCAGTACCTGGTGACTGCGCGCGACCAGGACGATGTAGGCGAACAGGCTGATCGATATAGCCGCCCACAGCAGTTTGGCGGGCACGGACTTCGCCCGCCTGAGCGTGATCATGCCGCAGCCGATATAGGCCAGCAGCGCGACGATTTTCGCGCTCAGCCAGTGGTGGGTCAGGGGATACTGCTGCAAGACCACGGCCAATCCGATTGCGCTGGCCAGCAAGGCTGTGTCGTTCACATGCGGCACGATGCGCAGCGCTTTGGGCAGGGCGCTATACGGCTGCCGCAGACTCAGCAATACCCGCAGTACGAACAGGCTGATGCTGATTGCCGCGGTGGTCATGTGTGTCACTTTCAGCAGTTCGTAGGTGCTCATGGCGGGTCGGGCCGGTTGGTGTTCAGGGCGTGAATTTTGCCGGATTGGAATTAACTCTGCCCGCTTTAGTGCTTGCGGGCGCGCAAGGCAGCCTGCACTGCGCGCTGATGTGCGGCGGGATCAACGCGGCGCTGTCGGGGCCGTCCGCAAACGCCGATCTGCGTCAGCGTCTCTGGACACTGCACGGCGGACGGGTGTGTGGGTATGCCCTGCTGGGCGGCGCGGCCGGGGGATTGGGCGCAGCGCTGTTGCTCGGCGCGCGGCAGCTGGGCTGGGTGCTGGATCTGCGCCTGCTGGCCGCGCTCGGGCTTGTCGTGCTGGGCTTGTGCATATTGGCAGGGCCGCGGTCCGTGTGCTGTGCGTTGAGTCCGGGGCGCGCGGGGCCGGGGCGGCGGAAGACGTTTGCATTGGGACTGGCCTGGGCGGCGGTACCTTGCCCGACCCTGTACGCCGCTGCGGCCGTGGCGGCTCTGTCGGCCAGCCCGCTGCTTGGTGCGCTGATGATGGGCGCGTTCGCCATCGGCACGATTCCCGCGCTGAGCGCGCAGGCCTGGGCCGCACAGAGGTTCTGGCCGCAATCACGCATCAGCCGCGGTAGCCTGGTGCTGGTTTGCGGTCTGCTTACGGGGCTGCTGGCCCTGGTCCAGAACCCCGTTTTCGCCGCATGGTGTGGCTATTCCGGCTGAAGCTTGCACAGGCGCGTGCGCCGGAAGCCAGGCGTTGGCCGGTCATACGGCAAACAGGGTGGAGGTGTCGGCGAAGATCAGATATTCGTGGACCACCCCGGCGTCACCTTTCAAGACATCGGCAAACGGCACCGTCAATGTGGAGGCGTCCAGCCGTGTGTAGGTCACCTGCCCATGACAGATTGTGGCATCTGGCGGAGTCCAGACATCCTGGATTTCATGGCGCAGGCCCGCCAGTGCGGCAAAGAAGCCTGCAACGTATTCCTGAATGGCGGCTTGCCCGTGTACGGCGGGTGCATTGCCAAACCGGAAGCAGGCGTCAGGCGCAAGAAAGCTCCCGAAGCGCTCGGCGTCGCGGGCATCGATGCTGGCGAAAAGCTGGTCGATCCAGGTTGGAGAAGGCATGGGCGCGGTCCATAATGCGGTGAGATGAGAAGTAGCCTGACCCGTCTTCCGGGTCGCAGCCTTGACCCAGATCAGCGCTTCCGCGCCACGCGCGGGCCGCGGGCGGATGACCGGTCGCAGTCGCTCAGCAGCTGGCCTGGTACGATCATGAGCCGGCATCCGGGGGCGCTCCCGCCCCGCAGATCGTCCGAATCCGCGTGCTGTGCAGCACCGAATCATGCCTCTGGGCTCTCCCTCATCAGACCGCTTCATCCAGGCCGCATCATCGACTGGTCGCGGGGCTGGCCGGCCGCGATTCGCGCAGGGGCCGGAGCGCCATGTGTCGCAGGTCTTGAGCGGTCAATCGGAGGTGTCGATCCATTGCGGAGCACCCAACGCGGGAGTAAGTTGTGCGCCCCCGTCCCTGTTCCCTCTTGCGCAGACCCAGGCCATGACGCAAATGACATCCGATTCGTCCCGCTGGTGGGGACACTTCGAACTTGCACGCGGTGCTCCGAAATTCTGGGGCATCGGACCTCTGGGGGTCGTGGCGGAACGTCGGGATTCGGAGTGGTTGTTGCGGTTCATGCGCGAATCCGATCCACTATCGGCCCGCGTTATCGTGGCCAGCGCCGACGTGCCGCTGGTCGTGGTCGATACCAGCAGCCGTATCGGGTTTCGCAGCGCCCCCGCTGAAATCGAGTTACGGGTGGCGCTGGCCGATCGCCCGGTTGTGGTCCGTGCAGACCAGGCCCTCTGCATTCCCGCCGGCGAGCGCGTAACGCTGCATGTGAGTACAGCGGCCTGGCTGCAGATCGCTTTCGGGGGACAGGGGCCGGTGATCGATATCCCGACAATGCGGCCACCCGATGCCTGGTTTGGGCCGAACACCCGCGAAGGCGAGCTGTGTTATTCCAGTCGAACCCGGGCCAAATTCGATCCGGAGGATGCGGGCCATTGGGCAAGCCGCCCGATAACGCCGGTACGGGTGCGCAATAATTCAGGCACACCCCTGCTCATAGAGCAGATCAAGTTGCCGCTGCCCAACCTTGCCGTGTATGCAGATCAGGCTGGGCATCTGTGGACCGATGCCGTACTGATGGAGTGTACCGAGGCCAGTGGTTCAGTCATGGTGCGGATCGACCATCGCGAACGGCCGCGGGAGGATCTGGTACGGATCGGGGCCGCCCGGCTGGCGGTGGCCAACCGGCGCATACCGGAAGCCTTCGCGCTGTTGTTCGGGACGGGAATGCACTGATGGACGGTCTGGAAATCTGGTTCTGGCATGGCCTGAAGGCTCTGGCGTTGTTCGGCATTGCGCTGGTCGTCGCGCGCCTGGTGTCGGTTGGGCTTGCGGCAAGTCTGGGGCCGCGAATGGGGCGCGCACATTCCCTGCTGCTGGCGCGCTTTCTGGGCGGTGCGATCTGGGCCCTTGCGCTGCTGCTGGTCATGCACGAATTTGGCGTACAGCTCAGCGTCGTGCTGGGCGCCGCGGGTATTGCGACGGTGGCCCTGGGATTTGCCGCACAAACCTCGGCGTCGAATCTGATCAGCGGGATCTTTCTGCTCGGCGACCGCGCGTTCTCGGTCGGTGACGTGATCAAGGTTGATGCGACACAGGGCGAAGTCGTGGCTGTCGATCAGCTGTCGATCAAGTTACGCACGCCAGACAATCTGATGGTGCGCATTCCCAATGAGACTCTGATCAAGGCGTCGATTGTCAATCTGACCCGCTGGCCGATCCGCCGGCTGGATATCCCCTTGTTGATCTCCATGGAAGCGGACCTGGATCAGGCGCGCGAGTTGTTATTGGCCGTCGCGGCCGGCAATCCGCTGTGTCTGGTCGAGCCCCCGCCCATGGTGATGTTTCTGGAACTCAACGAGGCCGGCGTGCGCTTCCAGTTTTCGACCTGGGTGGAACGTAAGAATCTGGCCGATGTCGGAGTTCAGCTGATTTCGGCGATCAAGCGGGAGTTCGCCGCCGCGGGCATCGAGTTTGGTGCCTCGCGACGCGTGCTGCTGGCGGATCGCAGGCCAGGTGGGCCGGTTGGCGATACTACGATGAGCGAGGTGACATAGATGGACCTGCGTGCGGCGGCGGTGGCCGCGCTGGCGTTGCTGCTGTGCCCGCTGGCACAGGCCCTGGACTTCCCGGTCCTGCGCCAGTCGCGGGCGCTGGAGATGCAGGCCGCGCTTCATCAGAGCCTGGAAGGTCTTGGCCTGGGGACGGCGATTCGCAACAAGCGGCTGGCGGTGAGCTTGGTCGATCTGGCCGATCCGCGCCGGCCGCGTATGGCCGGCGTCAACGGCGACCTGATGATGTACAGCGCCAGCCTGCCGAAGATCGCGATCCTGCTGGGCGCCTTCCAGCGCATAGAGGAGGGCCACCTGCGTCTGACGCCGGCGCTCAGCAGTGAGCTGGAAGCCATGATCAGGCATTCGTCCAATCGGGCGGCCACGCGGGTGCTGGATCAGGTGGGGCGCGAGTATCTCAGCGAACTGCTGCAGTCCGAGCGCTATGCGCTCTATGACCCGAGCCATAATGGCGGCCTGTGGGTTGGAAAACCCTATGGTTCCGAGCAAGCCTATCGACGTGACCCGCTGCATAACATTTCGCACGGCGCCACCACGATGCAGGTCGCCCGATTTCTCTATCTCATGGAAACCGGTCGCCTGGTATCGCCCAAAGCGTCGGCCCAGATGAAAGCGATCATGGGCGACCCGGCCATTCGGCACAAGTTCGTCAAGGGTCTGGCTCAGGCTTTCCCAAAAGCAAAGATTTTTCGCAAGTCAGGAACCTGGCGTGACTACCACAGCGACGGCGCGGTTGTGGAACATGATGGCAAGCATTACATCCTGGTCGCGCTGAGTCACGATGCCCAGGGTGGAGCCTGGCTGGAGAAACTTGCCGTGGCGGTCGACGCCTTGATCAAACCCGCGCCCCGGCCGCGCGTTCAGCTGCAGCCAGTTGCTGGTACGGCCGTCGCACGCTAAGGACCAGTCCGATCCAGACGCAGGCGATGAGCATGACGCCCGGGCTGTAGGCGGCCGGATTGAGTAACCAGCCGGTCCATTCGGTACAGGTCAGAATCAGCAAAGAGCCGATGACCTTGAAGGCCCGATAGCCGAACATGTCGATCCAGGCTTTGGCTTTGAATATCAGGATAGGGTCGACCGGCACGTATAGCAGTTCCTTGGCCGCGCGGTTTATCGAGTAAGACAGTCCGCGATCACCGATTTTCAACACCGCGCCGCTCACCAGGCCCGGACTCAGCAGAAAGCCACAGGATCCAAGCAGCAGGCACGCGGGTTGCAGGAGCATGCCGCCAATTGCTCCGGCCCAGCGCAGGATCAGAGGGGTCATCAGCAGATTGATAGCCAGAGCGACGCCGCCAAGAATGGACAGGAAACGTGACAGGAAAGCCGTGCGCTCGTCGCGCGTCACAAATTCCTGCGACACGTATTGCATAAACTGGAACTCGATGATGGGCTCGACGATCTGCGCCAGCAACAGAATGGCGGTGATCGTCAGCAGATAACGATTGCGCAGCCAGTCCCAGGTTCGCGGCGCGGCCGGCAGGCCCGGTGGCGCCGGAGCGGCAGGCGGCTCATTGTAGAGGCCCCAATGCGCCATGGCTCCGGAGAACAGGGCGATCAGGGTGACGAGAAGGGCCGCAACCACGAGCAGGTCGACCGTGGCCAGTCCAACTCCGGAGATCAGCACATTGGCCAGTTGACCGCCGGCCAGACCACCAGCCAGACCGCCGGATCCAATGAGGCCGTACCAGCGTCGACCTTCGCCGCTGGCGAAGGCGCTGTTGGTCAGGCTCCAGAATTGCTCGACCAGGATCACCGAGAAGATATCCACCAGGATATAGAAGCCGGCGGCGGCGACCGGGCCGCCAATCCAGCGCGAAAAGCCCAGCAATAGCACTGCGAACAACAGGCAGGAGCCGACCACGATGCGTATGCGCGAATGGCGACTGAGCAGGGCCGCGTAGACCGGCATCAGTAGAGCCAGGACCAGTGCGCTGGCGATCCAGATGTACGGCAGCTGAGCCGCCGTGAAATGTTCCAGATACAGGGAACGACTGGCTGGCTTGACCTGGTAATAGGCCAGGATGACCAGGAAAAAATTGCTGAACAGGGCCAGTGCCCGCCAGTGTGCGCGGACCTGCGAATTAATCACGTGGGCCCGTCCCCTCGGCCGCTTCGACGGTCGCGGGAGGAAGTTTCTCGTCGCTGGTGAGCGTGGCAGATTGGCCCATGCGGGCCTTGTGACGAGCCTCGACCAGACGATGAATGCGCAGGGCCAGAGTCTGGTGGGCGACTGCCGAGTTCTTGCGCAGGACATTGGACATGACTGCAACGGCGTAGCGCAGCTGCGGTTGCCGGGCGGGATACTCCACAATCGCGACTGATGCCAGACGGTTGATTCGATTGCCCATGTACTTGCGGCAGACGAAGCCCGGTTCAGGGGCGCAGGAATACAGCGAGCCGGATTTGAAGTACACCGCGGCAGGATTGAGCACCGGATGTGAGGCGTAGCGTATGCGCTTCTGGGTCATATACAGAAGCCGCTTGGCTTCGCGGCTGGACCAGG
>JBFIIN010000108.1:0-9501 GCA_041601225.1 Oceanococcus sp. | reverse complement strand
TCGAAAAGGCGGCCACGCCCCAATACAGCGCTTGCGCCACGTTGTGGACCGACGTACTTCCTGCTTGCTGCTCGGCCTGATACAGGGCGATCGAGAACGCCAGCCACAGGACCACCAGCAGCAACACCATCCGGGTCAGCGGGGTATGCACAAGCAAGTCGCTGACAAATCGTTTCATGTGCTCAGAGCGGAGGTTCCGTCTCATTTCAGTTCTCGGTTGACTTCAGGTGCGGTTTGCATAACACCTCAACCCGGATTCCGGAATGCTGCAGATCAATTGTCGGGCCGAGAATCAGGCGCCGGCCCAGCGCCAGGCCAACTTGGCGGTGGCCGCAAGCCGGCTTGCTTCCGTCACCATCCGCGAAAATGAGTCCGCCCGGCCCACTTGATCCGTGTCAATTCGGCCGATGCCGGCACAGCGTATGGTCCAGAGCCAAGTGTGCTGCGGAATCGGAGCATGGCGCGAGAGCGGCGAAGGCCTCAAGATCCGGGGGAAAGCGCGGCCCTCAGGCAGGCCCTGAGCGCTGAACAGCAGGCCCATGCGCGCATTGAAAGGGCGAGGCAGCAGGCGGCCACCCGCCTCGATGCGGAGCATGCACGAGTCCGGGCCCGCATGAACGCGCTGCCGGAGCGGGTCGCGCGCCTGCATGTCTGGACCGAGCGTGGCATTGCCCGCCAGCTTGAATGTCTGCAGGCCGAAGAAGCGGCTGCCAGCCGGTGTCTGGACGAGCAGATTCGTGATGTCGCCGAGTATTTCGAGCGTGTCGAAAGATTCGCCAGGGAGCTCACTGGCGGCGTTTTGCCGCCCTGAAGGTCTGGAGCCCATGACCGGCACAGCCGAATTTGTCTACGCCCGTATCCGCCTGCAGGCGAATTTCGCGCGCCTGTTGCAGGAACCGGGCTGGGACCATTTGCTCCGGATTCAGGACTTCGGTCATTTCGTGCAAATGGCCCGGGACACCTGCCTGCGCCCGTGGGTATTGCACTTTGCTCCACATACCGAAGCGCATCAAATAGAACTGCATTTGCGGTGCCGGTTTCGCGACCAAGTGCAGGCCGTGGCGAGCTGGTTGCCACGTGCCTGGCAGCCAGCCGCAAACTGGGTTGCCCGCCTGCCGGATCTCAGCGCGATGGAGCATCTGCGGGCCGGCAATCCAGCCTACCCCTGGATGGCTTCGGACGCCGTGCTGGCGGAATGGCTGGCCGACTCCCAAGCGCCCGTATCTGGGATTCTGAGGCGCCTGCTGCGGGAACCCCGTGATGGCGGGAATCTGCATGATCAGTGGATTTCACTATGGCAGGCGCAGTGGCCGCAGATGCCCGCAGTCGAGCGCAGGGTTCTACTCGGTTTGCAGGCCGGGTTGCGGGACGTCATGAGGCCGCGCGGACCGCAAGCCGATGAATCGCATGACAATCCGGGGGCGGGTTTGCAAGCCCGTTTGCATGGTCTGTTTCGCTGGCATACCCAGGAGCCCGTCGGCGCTTTTTCCTATCTGGCGCTGTTCTGGCTGGAAATGGTGCGCTTGCGGGGTGCGCTGCTGCGCCGGCGCTTGCTGCCGATTCAGGCGCCGCGAGCGCTGGCATGATCTTTCGCGCACAAACGGCAAATTGGTTCGAGGTTCTGGTGCCTCGGCCGCGCCTGGCGCGAACCCTGGAGGCGCTGGCTGACTCCGGTCTGGTGGAACTGGATTTTCTGCGCGAAGATGGCGGCGAATCTCTGCAATTCCATGCCTTGCTGGAGCCTCTGGCGCAATGGCGTCGCAGCCAGGCGCGTTATGCAGATTATTGGCCTGAGCCAGGCATCCCGGCGCCGCAAAGTGACGTGCAGCTGGAGCGGCGATTGCTGCGCCTGGCCCAGGACGTGAGTGGTTGGCAGGCCGAAGCCGCGCCCCACGTAGACCGGCTGGAGGGCTTGCTCGGCGCGCAGCATGAATGGCATCGTCTGGCGGAGTTTCTGCGCGCGGTCGCGGCCGATGATGTTCTGGATTTCTCCGGGCTCAGCCAGCCCCGCTCGCCGCTCACCAGTGCACTGCTCATCGTCGCTAACAACCAGGATCTGCCGCCCTGGCCGGATGGCGTAATTCTCAAGCAAGTCAGGTTGCGGCGCTTTCGATTTCTGCTGGCGCTGGGGCCGCGGCGGGTTCTCGATGAACTGGTGCGTCAGCTGGCGGGTCATGCCGTCCATCGGGTGGAACTGCCGGCCTGGCTGAGCGGGCCACCCGTGCAGGCCCTGGAGCAGGTGGAGGACCATCTTCGGCAGGCTGCTGCGGATAGCGCGCAGGAGCAGCAGCTCATTGCTGACCTCAATCACAAGTATCGGCTCGCCCAGGTTCTGGGCGAACTTCGGCGTCTGGAATGGCTGGTCGAACATCTCGAAGGGATTCCCGTGAGCGCCTATTTGGCACGGATCACGGGTTGGACACGTGCCTCTGGGGAGGCCCAGCTTGCCGATGCGTTACGCGGCTACGAACTGGCGGCGGTCGTGGGTTTCGCGCCGCCCCCGGTGGGCCTGAGCCCGCCGACCTTTACCGCGAATCCGGCCTGGATCCGGCCCTTTGAAATGTTCGTGAAGCTGCTGGGTACGCCGGGGCAAAACGAAGCCGACCCCAGCCCCGCAGTCGCGGTGATCGCACCTTGCCTGTTTGGCTACATGTTCGGGGATGTGGGTCAGGGCGCAGTGTTGTTCGTGCTCGGCGTCACGCTGCGAAAGCGCTGGCCGATGCTGGGCATGCTGATCCCCGGCGGATTGCTGGCCGTTGTCTTCGGGCTGCTGTTCGGCAGTGTGTTCGCCTCGGAGCAGTTGCTTCGGCCGCTCTGGGTGTCGCCGATCCATGATCCCTTGCTGATCATGCTGGTGCCGCTGGTCGGTGGCGCGATCATCATCTTGCTGGGGTTGCTGTTTCAAGCGCTTGGCGCCCTGTGGAGTCATCATTTTCTTGACTGGCTCAGCGCGGATGCGGGCATCCCGCTGTGCTATCTGGGTCTGCTGTTGAGCTGGCAGCTCGCGGACGCTGGATTGCTGATGGCGCTGATCGGCGTGCTCTGGTTCCTGGCTGGATCGATCTGGAACGACCGTAAGGGCGGACCTGCGGCCTGGTTGGGCGCGGTCGGTGAGCTGCTGGAGCGCGGCATGCAGCTGGCTGTTAATACCTTGTCGTTCATCCGAGTTGGCGCTTTCGCGCTGGCCCACGCGGGTTTGTCCTTGGCGGTCATGAGTCTGGTCGAAGCGACTGACGGCGGTGTGGCGGCCGGTCTGATCTTCATTTTGGGCAATGTGCTGATCATGGCGCTGGAAGGCCTGGTCGTGTCGATTCAGACGACGCGTCTGATTCTGTTTGAGTTTTTCGTTCGTTTCGTACGTGGTGAAGGTCGGCCGTTTCGGCCATTGGGGCCGCCGACCTCTCCCCAGATCAATAAGAGGGAAAAATCATGAGGACTGCGCAGATCACCCGGAGCCTGTTGGCCTTGTGCGCATTCGCGATGGGCTGCGGCATCGTGGCCTTTGTGATGTTGCTGGGGCAGAAGGTTCAGGCGGCCGAGACCGCCGCCGTGGCTACGGCCTTGCCAGCTGGGGCCGTTGGCTGGGGTTTGCTCGCGGCGGCTATCGCGACGGGGCTTTCCTCTTTGGGTGCGGCGTATGCCGTGGCGCATGTGGGTAGCGCTGCAGTCGGTGCGCTGGTCGAGCGCCCGGAACTGATGGGCCGGGTTCTGGTGCTGATAGGTCTGGCCGAGGGTATTGCGATCTACGGCCTGATTATCTCCATCCTGATCCTCAACCGGCTGACCTGAGGTGCGCCCCGTGTTCATTGGCGATGAATTGAGTGCTGCCGGTTATCGGCTGGCCGGATTCGCCGTCTTGTCGCCGTCGCTGGCTGACTGCGAGGCGGTTCTGAACGAGCAGCTGTTGCGCCGCCCGCCTTTTTTGCTGCTCAGTGCGGAATACGCCCAGGCGCTGGGAGCCGGCAGCGTGGATCGGATGCTGATTCGATTTGACCCACCGGTGGGAATTGTCAGGGACGCTGGCGGGCGGGTTTCCGCGCCGGATATTGCGCGGCGGGTTCGTCGCACGCTGGGGATAGAGCGATGACGGAAGCGCTCACCACAACCGACGGGTCGTCGCTGGACTATTTGCTCGCGCATGTGACGGCCGTTTGCGATCAGACTATTGCCGAAATAGAGCGGGACAGCGCCGCAGCCTGCGCGGCTCTGCAGCAGAGCGTGGATCTCAAAATCCGTAGCGTGCTGCAGGAGGCCAAGCAGGCCGAGCGGCGTCGTGCGCAGACTCAGGTTAACGCGGCCCGAGCCGCGGCGCGTGGCCGCTTGCGCCAACGCCGGCAGGCCGAGCGGGCCGATTTGCTCGCCAGCCTGTGGCCACGCTTGGTCGAGGCGGTGCAAGAGCGCTGGCAGGACGCCGACGGTCGACGTGACTGGACCCAAATGGCATTGACGGAGGCCGGTGATCGGCTGCCGGTTGGCCACTGGAGTGTGCGGTTCGATGCGGCCAGCGCCACGCAGGATTGGTGCGAAGCGGTGGAATCCTGGGGTCGGCAGGTGCCGGGGCTGAGCATTGCGCTGACGCCAGTCGCCGAGTTGGGACCGGGCTTGCGCATCGTCTGCGGGTGCGCGGTTCTGGATGCCACGGTGTCCGGTTTACTGAGCCGCCGGGCGCGGGTTGCGGGAGGGCTGCTGCATGCCCTGGGCGAAGGTCTGAATTTGGACGACGGGGACAAGCGGTGAATGCCGCCAGCCCAGATGTGGGAACGGGGTGCATCACCGCCATCAATGGACCGGTGCTCACCGCAGCGGTCGATGGCCACTTCCAGATGCAGGAAGCCATACATGTGGGCGCAACGCGGCTGCTTGGCGAGGTGCTGAGGCTGGATGGCGATCGCCTGATTGCGCAGGTCTATGAAGACACGACCGGATTGCGGCCGGGCGATCCCATACTCGGCACCGGTGGCTTGCTGGCCGTACGCCTGGGTCCGGGAATTCTGGGTGGCATCTACGACGGTCTGTTACGGCCTCTGGATCAGGCTGAATCGGTTTACCTGCAGCCGGGGGGGCGCGAACAGATTCCGCGAAATTTTGCATTCGAGCCCGCCGTGGCGGTGGGCGCGGAATTGAATCCCGGCGCATTGATCGGTCATGTTCGCGACGAGGGACGTGGCGATCAGGCCTGTCTTTTGCCGCCCGACAGCGCCAGTGGTGTGGTTGTGGCGATGGGACAGGCCGGCGAGTACGGTGAGACGACGCCGGTGGGTCGCCTGCGGCATGCGGATGGTCGCGAGACCGATTTGCTGCTGAGCCACACCTGGCCGGTGCGCCGTCCTCGCCCGGTCAGGCAACGCTTGCCGACCGTTGCGCCGCTGCTGACCGGCCAGCGCATCATTGATGGTCTGTTTCCGGTTGGGCGCGGCAGTCGGGCGGCCCTGCCGGGTGGTTTCGGCACGGGCAAGACGATCCTGCAGCAGAGCATAGCCAAATGGTGCGACGCCGATGTCATCGTCTATGTGGGCTGCGGCGAGCGTGGCAACGAGATGACCGAAGTGCTGCATGAGTTCCCGGAGCTGGACGATCCGCGCACTGGGCGCCGGCTGATCGAGCGTTCGGTGGTCATTGCCAACACCTCGAACATGCCGGTAGCCGCACGCGAGGCCAGCATCTACACCGGTGTGACCGTGGCCGAGTACTTTCGCGACCTGGGCTTGCATGTGGCCTTGATGGCTGATTCCACCAGCCGCTGGGCCGAAGCGCTACGCGAGATCGCCGGACGCCTGGGCGAATTGCCGGCCGAAGGCGGTTATCCCGCCTATCTGGGAACCCGCAAAGCGGAGTTCTACGAGCGGGCGGCGCGGGTAAAGACCCTGGCCGGGTACGAAGGGTCCGTTACTTTGATCGGCGCGGTCAGTCCGCCCGGCGGTGACTTTTCGGAGCCGGTGACCCTGCATACCCAGCGCAATGCCCGCTGTTTCTGGCCGCTGGATCGCGATCGCGCGCGAGCGCGTTTCTATCCGGCCATCCAGCCCTTGCTGGCTTATTCCGAAGATGCGCCGGAACTGGCAGCCTGGTGGCGCGAACAGGGGCACCCGGACCGGGAACAGCAGCGCAAGCGCTGGCTCAGCTTGCTGGAGGAGCAGGCCCACATCGAACGCATGGCGCGGATCGTGGGCAAGGATGCTTTGCCTCCCGCCCAGCGTCTGACCCTGCTCTGCGCCGAACTGATCAACGATGCCTTTCTGCGTCAATCCTCATTCTCGGCCACCGATTGCTATACCTCGCCGCCGCGGCAGATCGCGATGATGCAGGTGCTGGATCGATTTATAGACGCAGCCCGGACCGCGCTTGCCGCGGGCGTCGCCGTCGATGCGCTGGAGCAGTTGTCCTTGCTGCGCCGCGTGCGGCGCATGGGTGAGGAAATTGGCAACGAGGAACTGGGGCGCTTCGACGAGCTGCAGGCCGCCCTGGACAAGGCGCTGGCGGAGCTGGGTGCAGCCACCGCCGCGGAGACTCGGGATGCACGCTGAACTCAGCCTGAGCGGTGCCGCCATCAAGCTCGATGGCCCCTTGCTGTCACTGCGCCGGGAGGCCCTGGTGGGTCTCAACGAAGCTGTCGAAATCATCGACCCCGACGGGCGGATGCGCTTTGGCCGGGTGGCTGCATTGGACGAGCAGCGGATGCTGATCGAGGTGCTCGATCCGACCGCCGGGATGGCCTTGAGCGACCTGCGCGTGCGCCTGCTGGGTGAGCCGCTGGCTTTCGGTGTGGGTCCCGGCATGCTCGGGCGCGTGTTCGACGGCGTGGGCCGACCCGTTGATGGCGGCCCGCCGCTGGCCATTGCGCAGGAGCGGCCGGTCGATGGCTTGCCGATCAATCCCACCCGCCGCGGTTTGCCGCAGGATTTTATCGAGACCGGGGTCAGTGCGATCGACGTGCTGAACAGTCTGGTGAGAGGACAGAAGCTGCCGATTTTTTCCGGGGGCGGTTTGCCGCACAGTCGCCTGGCCATAGAAATCGCCCGCCACGCGCGGTTGTTGTCGGACGCCGAAGACGAATTCGCCACGGTGTTCGTCGGCATCGGAGTCTCTCACAACACCGCCGAAAACTTCCGGCGCGCGATGGATGACAGCGGCGCGCTGGAGCGCACCGTGATGTTTCTGAACCTGGCCAGCGATTCCAGTGCCCAGCGGATTTTGACCCCGCGTTATGCGCTCACCGCGGCCGAGTACCTGGCCTTTGTGGAAGGCCGGCATGTGCTGGTGGTGATGATCGATATGACCAATTACTGCGAAGCCCTGCGCGAGGTATCCTCCAGCCATGGCGAGGTGCCCAGCCGCAAGGGTTATCCCGGTTACATGTATTCCGATCTGGCCAGTTTGTTCGAGCGGGCAGGGCGCCTGGATGGTCAGCCAGGATCCATGACCCAGCTGCCGATACTGACCATGCCGGGCGATGACATCACCCACCCGATTCCCGATCTGACCGGCTACATTACCGAGGGCCAGATCGTGCTGGATCGAACCCTGGACCGGCGCGGCATCTACCCCGCAATTTCCGTCTTGCCCAGTCTGTCTCGCTTGATGGATTTAGGCACTGGCAAAGCTTTCACCGATGTGGATCATCCAGCGCTGGCCAGTCAGCTCTATGCAGCCTATGCCCGTGCCCATCATGCGCGGACCCTGGCCAGCGTCGTCGGCGAGGACGGCCTGCCCGAGGCCGATCGCCGCTATTTGAAGTTCGGCGATGATTTCGAGCAGCAGTTTCTCAATCAGTCCGAGCCGCGCAGCCTGACGGCCAGTCTGGCGGTCGGCTGGCGGATTCTGCGCGGCCTTCCGGGCACGGAGCTGTCGCGCTTGAGCGACGCGCAGATCGCGCGCTATCTGGAGGGCGCCACCGATGTCTGACAAGCCCGCGACTCGCTCCACCTTGCTGGAGTTGCGCGAGGAGCGCCAGGTGGTCAACGAGGGTTATCGATTCCTCGACGAAAAACGGGTGGCGCTGGCACAGGAAATGTTGCGCAGGCTCAACGGGTTGGTCGAACAGCAGGCCGAACTCGATCGTTGTCAAGCCGCCGCAACGGTCGCGCTGGCCGCGGCGCTGGAACGCCATGGACTGGAAGGTTTGCAGGTCCAGCACGCCGTGGAGGAATTCATCGCGCGCTTGAATCTGGAGCATTCGCTGTATCTGGGATTGCAGCTGATCGACTGCAAAGGCATCGAGACTGCAACGACCCCGGCCGTCGCGCGCACACCATCTCCTGAGGGCGCCCGCTGCGCCCATGCCTTTCGCGTCCTGACCGAACAGTCCCTGGCGGTGGTGGTCACCACGGCCAACTTGCTGCGCATGTCCGCGGAATATCAGCGCACTGAACGCCGGGTGCGGGCGCTGGAGAACATCATCCTGCCTGAAGTCAGTGCTGATGTGCGCCGGGTGCAGGATGTGCTCGATGAACAGGAGCAGGAGGAGATGATTCGCGCGCGCCGCTTCGCGCAGCAGGGGCTTTGATGGCGAACTAACCCGCATCCTCCACCATCACGCGGGCGGGGTAGTTTCATTCCCTCACAATTCAGCGATCTGGATGGAATTTCGGGGGCGGCTCCGCAGGGCCGGAATGTGACCAGGGACAGCGGTATTTCGGGCGGGTTGATCGACGTGTTCTCCAGGCCGACTTCTTGGGCGGTGAAGTCACTTCTGTTGGGGGCGCTCTTCCGCTTCGACAGATTGGTCAGCGACAGAATCTCACCGCGTGTCTGGCCATAGCGAGTGGCGACTCTCGCCCTCAGGCTGGTTGCGAGTACAGGCGCTTCACATGGCATCGCCAGCGGACCTTTGGCTAGGCGCTGAGCGCGAAGCGTGTCAGGTCACGCAGATTCCGCTGATTCGTTGGCGCTCGTGGCTTGAATGCCAGGCGGAGGGTTCGGCTGCGGATTGAAGCCACCGGCCACGTCTTCGGGCTTGTCGCCGCTGATGGTCCCGGCCGCTGGTTCGCCGCCCAGGATTCGGGCAAAGTCTCCGTCCATAAAAAATGCTCACACGCTTGGACCCAGGGGAAACTCCATGCCTAACTCGGATTCAGCCGGTCACCGTGGTGCGGCGGCCTATTGGCGCGCCAATCTGCGCCTGCTTTGCCAGTTGCTCGCGGTCTGGTTTGTCGTGTCGTTTGGCTGCGGCATTCTGTTTGTCGAACAGCTCAACGCGATTCCGCTGGGCGGTTTCAAGCTGGGCTTCTTCATGGCGCAGCAGGGCGCGATTTATGTCTTCATTGCGCTGATTTTTATCTACGTGCGGCGCATGAATACCCTGGATCACCAATTCGGGGTGGATGATGACTGAGGCGGCCGGCATGGATTTACAGTCCTGGATCTATCTGGTCGTGGGGCTCACTTTTGCGCTGTATATCGCCATCGCGATCTGGGCGCGGGCGGGTTCGACTGCGGAGTTCTATGTGGCCGGCGGCCATGTGAATCCGGTGGCCAACGGCATGGCCACCGCGGCTGACTGGA
>JBFIIN010000107.1:0-9502 GCA_041601225.1 Oceanococcus sp. | reverse complement strand
TCGCGGCAGATCGCTACACGATCAATCTGTCCGGGAGCTCAATCGGTGACCCGGAATTCCTCCGTTTCATCATCGATGCATTTCGCAGGACCGGAGTTGACCCCCGGCGGATCTGCTTTGAAGTGACTGAAACCGCGGCCGTGGCCAGCTACGCCAGCGCCGTACGCTTCATGTCTCTGCTGCGGGAAATCGGCTGCACGTTCGCGCTGGACGACTTCGGCTCGGGCATGTCGTCCTTCGCCTACCTGAAAAAACTCCCACTGGACTATCTGAAGATCGACGGCCAGTTTGTGCGTGATCTGGCAATCGACCCATTCCATCGCGCCATCGTGAAATCCATTACCGAAGTCGACAAAGCCGCGGGCCTGATCACCATCGCCGAGTTTGTCGAGGACGAGGCCACCCGGAATCGGCTGATCAAACTGGGCGTCGACTACGGCCAGGGTTTCCATATCCACGAGCCCGTGCTGCTCAACAATGCGGACCCACCCCCGCCGATCAGCGACGGCTGGCAAGAATCCGCCTGAACGACCTCCTGAGGCACGGGCCAGTGTCAGTCGCAGGTCCTGCCCGGCGCGGGCCACCGTACAGAGTCCTGGAATGGACCGATCCGGCCGGGCGATACGGGCTTGCAGAAGTTGTCGCGACGGCAGCTTGGAAGTCAAAATTCGGCAGCCCAGTTCCCGCGCTGAGACCGGCAGCCAGGCGTGCCCGTTTGGGGCTCGGATCTCCTCGACAAATCTAATGCCCCGGCATCACCGCCACCCCCGCCAGCCAGGGGTGGGCGAAGGCCAGACCCAGCCATAAAACCACGCCCACCAGTACCGGCAACAGGGACCGACCCAGCCCCACCGCCGCCGGTTTCCGCCAGGCGCCCTCGCGACGGCTGATCAGCGCCATCTCGACGACGGCCCACAATCCCAGGCCGCCGAACAACAGGACCGAGCGTTGCTCGCCGTTGGCAAGCAGATGCGCAACGGCCCATAGCAGGACCCCGCTCAACTGGGGATGACGCAGAATACGCTTGAGATCGGTCGGAAAGCGCGCGCTGATGAACAGTACGGCGGCCGGCAGCATCAGCAGGACGGTCACCATTCGCAAACCGGGAGGCGGCAGATAGAGATATTCGGGAACGGTCGCCCGCCAGCCGCCAACGATCAGCACCAAGGCGGAAATAATACACAAAGAAAACAGTCCCTTATACGGCCAGAGGCCGATTCGGCCGACCACTGCCTCGCGCGCGGGAGCCGCAAGGCTGGGAAACAAATGCGCCGCCCACCACAACACTATTCCGCTTATCAGCATGATCTGAACTCCGTGATCGTTCGGGCCCGACGATACCGGAATCCGGAGGGGTTCGGCAGCAGGCTGGCGGGTTGCCCAGCTTGCGCCCAGCGCCAACGCTCCCCCGTCAGCGGGCAAGTCGGCGTCAGGGCGGCCCGTCGAACAGGTCGACCTGAGCGGCAGGCAATTCCTCCGGCTCGCAGAAGTTTCCCAGACCCACACCGGCCAACCGATACAGCTCGGTCGCCGGGCGGGCGACCCGCTCACGCAATTGCAAGGCGAGCGCGCGCAACTGCTGGGCGGACTCGGGGGGAGTGCGCGGCGTCATGCTTCGCGTCAAGACCTGAAACTCAGCGGTTTTGAGCTTCAACACCACGGTGCGCCCGATCCGCGGGGTCTTGCGGCTGGCCTGCCACACTTTGTCGGCCAGACAGGCGATAGTGTCAGCCAGGTCGCTCAGCGGCCTGTCGCTGGCAAAGGTGTCCTCGGCCGACACCGATTGCACCGGTTGATGCGGCTCAACTGGCCGCTCGTCCACACCCAGAGCCAGCTCATGCAGACGCCGGCCATAACGACCGAAGCGGCGCTCAAGCTCGGCGGCATCGTAAGCACGCAGCTGGCCGACCGTTTCAATTCCCAGATTTTGCAGCCGGCCCTGCATGACTTTGCCCACGCCCGGAATACGCCCGACCGGCAGCGGAGTCAGGAAATCCAGCACCCGATGCGGCCTGATCACATATTGCCCATCCGGCTTGTTCCAGTCCGAGGCTACTTTGGCCAGGAATTTGTTGGGTGCGATGCCTGCGGAGGCGGAGAGATTCAGTTCCGCACGGATGTGTGCGCGAATCTGTTCGGCCACCTCGCTGGCGGTCGCCAGAGCACGCTTGTTGTGAGTGACGTCCAGGTAGGCCTCGTCCAGGGACAAGGGCTCAATCAGATCCGTGTAGCGCGCGAAGATCGCCCGCACCTGACGTGAGACCGCGCGATAACGGCTGAAATCGGGCGCCACGAAAACCAGTTGAGGACACAGACGCTCGGCCCGCAGCGCAGGCATCGCCGACCGCACGCCAAATTTGCGCGCCTCATAGGACGCTGCGCAGACCACGGAGCGCGCCCCGCGCCAGGCCACGGCCACGGGCCGACCGCGCAGGGCCGGATCGTCACGCTGCTCCACTGAAGCGTAAAACGCATCCATGTCTACGTGTACGATTTTGCGCATGTTCACCTCTCTGGATCTCTTCGCGCTGACGTATGCTGCCGACATGAAACGCGGTTTCGCAATTCTCAGCCCGCCCATCCGGCCAGGGATGCGCCAGAGCCGATCATGGCCGGGCGGCCAACTGACTTGAACGGCAAGCTCAATGCCTGCCCGTGCGGCGGGCCAGCTTATGCACGATGCTGCGAGCCGCTGCATCAAGGCGCACCAGCTCCTGACGCCGAACGCCTCATGCGTTCACGCTACAGCGCCTATGTGCTGGGTCTCACAGAGTATGTGCGCAGTAGCTGGCATCCCAGCACGCGCCCCGGCGACCTGACTTTGCATCCCGAATGCAAATGGCTGGGCCTGCAGATCAAGAACCACGAGTCGCGGGGCGCGACTTCGGCGCGGGTGGAATTCGTTGCGCGCTATCGCCAAGGTGGCCAGGGGGCGGTGCGATTGCACGAGATCAGCCATTTTGTACGCGAAAATGGGCACTGGTTCTATGTCCGCGGGACGCCGCGTTGAATCAGTCACCAGCCCGCACGCACGCGCGCTTCAGCCCCGCCGCATTGCGCAAGATTCTGCTCATCCAGACCGTAGAGCGGCTGCAACCGGACCTGCTTGACCAGGACGCCCACACCATGGCGGCGGTCGCAGCGCTGGCGGCGGATTCTGACGCCCAGATTCTCGAACGGCGGGCCGAACAGCTCTGCACAAACCTGCCGACGGTACTCAATCAAATGGCGCGCCGTCCGCTCTGGCCTCCCCGGCTGTCCGGGGCCGCTCTGGTCTGTGGCCTGGTGCTGGGTCTGCTCACCAATTTCCTGGGCCCCGCGCATGCCTTCCACATCGTCTACAACCCGGTCAGTGCCCTGCTGCTCTGGAATCTGCTGATTCTCCTGGCGGGACTGGCCTGGTGGATCAGATCTCTGAGCGATCGGGCCCCCACGGCTGAACGCCTGATAGCGCCGAGCGGCCCGATGCGACTCGCGTTCCTGGAACTGTTGCGCCGCTTCAGCATGCGCGGCTTACGGCTTGGCGAAACCAAGGAGCAAGAACGAATCCGCCCGATCATTGCCGCCTGGTGGACGCGCCAGCTCCAGGTTACAGCCCCGCTCTGGCACAGCCGGCTGCAACTGACGCTGCACCTGGGTGCCATCGGCATTGGTGTGGGAGCGATTGCCGGATTCTACCTGCGTGGGTTCTTCGTGGAATACCATGCCATCTGGCGCAGCAGCTTCGTCACGGACCCGGCTGCCGTTGCCACGCTGCTGAACCTGCTGTTGTATCCGGCCATCATCATTCTGGATGGCGGCGCCATCCAGGCCGAAACCGCCACGCAGCTCATGAGCCCCGCCGGCGCAGCAGGCTCACCCTGGCTGCACCGCCTGGCCTTCATGACCCTGCTGGTCGTCGTCATCCCGCGCGCCGTGCTGGCCGTGCGCGCGCAGGCCCGCGCACGCCATTGGCAGCATCTGCCCCTGGACCTGAACGAACCGGCTCTGCGCGCCACGCTGAGGGAGGTCAAGCAACGCCATATCCATCGCATTCGCGAGGGTGCTGCCAGCGAGATCCGCGCGGAGATCTGCGATTTTTCCCAACGCATTGCGAGCTTTGTGCGCGAAGCGCTGTTTGATCAGCGCATCACGCCGGCCCTGCTGGAATTCCGGCAAACCGGAGGCAGCATCAGTTCTCTGGAACAGGAACTGCAAGAGCGCACGATCGCCTTCCAGCCGATCCTGGGCGCCCATCTGGACCGCGTTCAGACAGCGTTCGAGCAGGCGCTGAAATCGCGCTTGAGGCTGCTGGTCGGGCGCGAGTTACAAGTCGAGAATCCACAACTCGGTCCGAATCCGCTCGCCGAACCCAGTCGCCTCAGTGACGGCGTGGCCAACGCCGTCGCCAACGATGTCACCGGCGCTATCGGCGTAATCGTAACGACAGCCATCTCCGCAACCCTCGGGTCATTGAGTGGGGGTATCGGCAAGAGCATCGGCATTGCGGTGATTTCCCATTTGCTGGGCACCAGCGGCCCCGTCGGCCTCCTCATTGGCGCGGCACTCGGTCTGGTGGGCGGCGGCGCTGCCTTTATCCTGGGCCGTGACCGCATGCGAAGAAACGTGAAGTCGTGGCATATTCCGGCAGCGCTGGCCAAACTCGCCCTGCGCGAGAGCAAGCTCGCGGCCAGCCGTAACGCAACAGAAGCTGCCGTGCGCACCCAAATTCAAGCGCAGCTGGAGCCCGCGATCAACGACATCACGGAAGGACTGCTGCGCCAGCTCCCGCAGGAGGTTTTCGGCAGCCGGGCACGCTGAACCGGCGCAACCCGGTTACCTCAAGCCCAGGGCCCAGAGCGGCACGGTAGCAAATGACAGCAGAATGCCGACCCCGACGATCGCAGCGGCCAGCGACGGTTCCAAATCCGCGTCGGCGGCCAGGATGCCGGCCGTGATCATCGGCGCCATGGCGCATTGCGCCACGGTGACCGAAAGCACCTCGGGCGCGGCAGCCACGCTCCATCCCAGCGCCAGGATGAGCGCTGGCGCGGCCAACAATTTCCAGCCCAGGCCGGCCGCAATGGGCCAGGCGACCGCAGGGGCATGCCCGAGTCGCAATTGATAGCCCACGGCAAACAGTGCAATTGGGGTCAGCGTTGCGCCCACGCGCCCGAGAACCTGATCCAGCCAAAGCGGCCATGCGCCCCAGCCCAGAGCAACGACGACCGCAAGCGCCAGCGCCATGAAAGGCGGGAACAGGACAACGCGCCGCAGCACCTGTGCGGCTGTAACCGCGGTTCCGGAATATCGCGCCGCCACCATCACGCCGCCGATTGAAAGCGCCAGAAAGCTGCCGAGCTGATCTGCGATCACCGCAACCCCGATGGCTTGTGATCCGAACAGCGCCTGAATCATGGGCAGGCCCATGAAGGCGGTATTGCCCAGACCACAGGTCAGGATCAGCGCACCAACCCGCCCACGGCTCCAGCCCAAACGCCGTCCCAGCATGGGCATGAGCAGCCAGGCGCCGCCAAACACCAGCCAGGGACCCACTGCGGCAACCGCCAGAGCTGGCGCAAACTCGATCTTCGGAACCTGCCCCAGAATCAGTGCCGGCAAAGCGATCTTGAGCACCCAGGCATTGAGCACGGTCGGCGTATTGGCCGGCATCCAGGCGCGCGAATTCATCAGCGCACCCAGCGCCATGGCACCGAGCAGCAGCGCGAAATCGCTCATCCGCTCGCCATTTTTTGCAGCCATTCCAGGCCCTGCCGCAGATCGTCATCGTTCATTTGCAGCAAATGTTCACCGACGTACCACTCGAGGTAACAGTGCCCGGGCACCGCCGATTCAGCGACGCTGCTGAACAGCCACGCACCCCGCTCTCGGGCAATCTGGTCACGACCGGCGCGGGCGCACTCCGCCGTGATAGGGAGATGAATATGCAGCATATTGCTCTGTGGCCTATGCGGATTCGCTCGTAGGGCCGGATATCCTGAGAGCAGCTCGTACAGCTGGCAAGTGCGCTCAAAATAGCTCGACATGCGCTGCAACCGCTCATCGAAACGCATGGCGGCCGCGACCACATAGGGCGAGGCGCGATAAACACGGCCTCCATGGCGATGCTGCCAGATCCGCGCCTCATCGACGAAGGCCCGATCACCCCGCAGCATGGCCCCGCCCAAGGCGCCAATTCCCTTGTAGAAGGACACATAGGCCGAATCGAAGCCCTGGCAGATCTGCGCGTAATCGCGCTGATAATAGGCTTGGAATTCCCACAGTCGCGCGCCATCAAGATGTCGGTGCACACCGCGCCGGCCAGCGGCCTGCTTGAGCGCCTCAAGTTGCTCCCAGCCGGGCAACTGCCCGCCGAGTTCGCGCATCGGCAGCTCATACAAGATCGCCGCCAGCGGGATTTGCACGGGCTGCAAATCGGCCCAGGTCCAGGGCCGCTGCGCCTCCCCGACCGGCACCCAGTCGTAACGGTTCAGCAACTGATAGGCCTGACCCTCGTGCAGCACCGGATGGGCCGTTTCATGCATGGCCACCGCGGTACGACCGCGCGCCCGACACGCCAGATCCAGCGCCAGCGCCTGCGCCAGGGTGCCGGTCAGCAGGAACACGCCGGCTTCATACCCCAGCAAATCCGCCAACCGGACCTCAAAGTCATTGACCAGAATGCCGAGACCATACGCGTCATGAGACACCCCATGGTGCTCGCACCACCGGGCCATGCGGGCAAATTCGGCGCTTGGCGCCGGTTCCGGATGCCCGGCAAAAAATCGCTGGCATTGCGCGCGGAGTTCGGAACTCATATCAGCGCAGGCCCGCCTCCAAGCCGACCCGGAAGACGACCACATCCGCCGCGACGAAATCCAGATCAAGACCCCAGACCCGGGCCAGCCAGCGAAAGCTGGCCGCCGCGTAGAACCGCACATGGGTGGGATCGTTCTTGTAATGCCAGGCGGCAAAATCGGCATCGTCGACGACCCGTTTGGTCATCACGACCAGGCGCCCGCCGGGCACCAGCATGCGCAGCAGGCGCGGCCACAAAGCCTGTGCCTGATGAACGTGCTCGACCACCTCGGTGCAGGTTATGAACTCGTATCGCCGGCACAGCAGACTGGAGTCCGGGCGATAAAGGGGATCGTAATCCTGCATCTCGAAGCCCGCTGCGCGCAGCATGACCGACAGCGTGGGGCCGGGTCCGCACCCAAAATCCAGCCCGCGGGCAGGTGGGGCAAGCTGGTCCAGGATGGGCTGTGCCGCGCGCTGCAAAAAAGTTCTATAGCCGGGATCATCGCACTGATTCTGGTGCAGGTCGTAACAGGCCTGTTCCGCCTCACGAGTCGGCAGGCCCGCCCGGTCCACAAAAACCAGCGCGCAGTTGGGACAGCGCCAGTACCTGCGTCGATCCTGGTAGAGGAAACTGCTGCCTGCGGTCGCGCATAGCGGGCAAGGCCCAGCGCCAGTACCGGTTGCGGCGACCTGCGTCACGCTAGCGATCCCGACCGTCAAGATCGGCCGGTCTTTCCCAAGTTGAGTTCAGCGGTTTCATCCTTGTGCCCAGTTTGCGGCAATATGGTGCAGGCCGTGCAACGCCGCGGCGAACCAGGACAATCCGGGAGAATCTGTCGTGGAGATAACCAGCTTATACGCGGGCCTGCTGGCCCTGTTGTTTCTGGCCCTCAGCCTGCGAGTGATTCAGGGCCGTGGCAAGGGCATAGGCCTGGGCGACGGTGGCGATGGCGGCATGCTGCGTCTCATGCGCGGTCACGCCAACTTCGCCGAATATGTGCCGCTGATCTTACTGCTGATGGCGCTGCTTGAATACCATGGCACGCAAGCTGCCATCCTGCACGGTCTGGGCGCAGCCCTGTGCATCGCACGCGCAGCCCATGGTTACGCATTCTGCTTCTCCGACCACAGTCCGCGCGCGCGCTTGCTGGGCGCGGCGCTGACCCTGTTGGTCCTGCTCGCCGCCGGCGGCTTGAGCCTCTGGCAAGGCATTCAGAACTTATAGCGCGCAGCCAGTCCCCGGCTGGCCAGCAGGCCAAGCGCCAACCGCAAGTTCATGAGCGCAAGGCAATGCCGGATTCATGCCGAGCGAACTCGCCTCCAGCGCAAGGGTTCGCCGCGCTCAACGGTCCGCGACTAGGACTGTAGTCAGGCATCTCAATGGCCTCGGTTCCGGCAGCCGGATCGGCCTCTTGAGCGACCGAGCTCCTGAGCGGGGCCGTGCAGATCAGTCGTTTGCATGTCAATTCAAGTCCGCAGAATCCAATGGCTGGCGGCGATGCCGGCGAATCACGACCGGGCGCCGCTCAGTATCCGCGGATACGCCAGGCCGAGTGCTCCGGGCCAGGGTGCGGGTCTCGCATTCTGATTCGCGTTGCATGACCCGAGATTACGGCACGCGCGCATAGCCGTCAGCGCGCATCGCCCCCTTGCGCCGCATGGCCAGACGGAACTCGCTGAAAAGATGAGCGAGCAAGGCGCGCCCCAGGCTCAGATTCAGTGGCAGAGGGCGCCCATCAGCCATCGCCAGAAGCTGGCGGTAATACCAGGCCACCGTACCCAAGGCGTTGAGTTGCTTCACGATGATGTTCGCACTGCTGGGACCCAGCCAACCGGCGCCCAGGCGCAGCCGGAGTTCGTGCTCGGCGGTGCGTTCGCAGCGCTGTTCGAGCAGCCGCCATGGGGTTTCGGGGTCTGTGCACAGGGGCCGGGCCAAGCCAACGACATCGATTTCGCCGCTGGCCACGGCTTGCTCCATGGAGGCACGCTGGCGAAAGCCGCCGGTCACGGCAAGCGGCAAACTCACGGCCGCCCGAATCCTCTGCGCATAGTCCAGAAAATAGGCTTCGCGCTGCCGCGTGCTCTCGCGCTGCGGCTCGTCAACCTGATCATCGCGTCCGGTCCTGCCCAGCAGGCGCAACTGTTCATAGGTACCTCCCGAGATTTCCAGAAGATCTATCCCCTCCTCCTCGAGCCAGCGGGCCACTTGCTGTGACTCCTCAAGGGTAAAGCCGCCCTTCTGAAAATCAGCGGAATTGAGCTTCACCGAAACGGGAAAATCCGGGCCGACCGCCGCGCGCACTGCACGGACCGACGCGAGCAGCAGACGCGCCCGGTTCTGCAACTCGCCGCCCCATTGATCCGTGCGCCGGTTGACCACTGGCGACAGAAACTGGCTGAGCAAATAACCGTGCGCGCCATGCACCTGCACACCCGTAAAACCGGTTTCTCGTGCGATACCGGCAGCACGCGCGAAGTCGGCGATCACGGCCTGAATGTCGCTCTCGGACATCACCCTTGGCCTGCCAAAATTGCCCAGCATGTTGAGTTGGACCGCGCTCGGCGCCATGGGATGCGCGGACACCAGCCGGCCGCACTGGCGCCCCGGATGCGACAACTGCATCCATAGATGATTGCCCGCCTCGGTCCCGGCGCGGGCCCAGGCCTGCAAAGCCTCCAGGCCTCCGTTCTGATCGATAACGACATTGCCCGGGCGCTCCAG
>JBFIIN010000106.1:0-9547 GCA_041601225.1 Oceanococcus sp. | reverse complement strand
CTTGCAGGCCGGCACCAATCTCTATTTCGTGGAGCTGGCCGCCCAGCTGGAACGCGAGCTGGGCAAACCGGTGCTGGCCATCAATGCGATCACCTTCTGGCACGCCTTGCGCAACAACGGGATTGCCGACCGCATCCGCGGCTTTGGTTCCCTGCTCGCGGAGCACTGATGCCAGTTCTGTTTCTGACCGTGCTGATCGATTTGATCGGCTTCGGCATCATCATCCCCATCCTGCCCTTCATGGCCCCGGCGCTGGGCGCCAGCGTTTTTGAAATCGCCCTGGTCATCGCCATTTATTCCGTGTTTGGCGGCCTGGTGGGTCCGTTCTGGGGCAAGCTCAGTGACCGCATCGGTCGCAAGCCGGTGCTGCTGATCTGTCTGGGCGGCGCGGCAGTGTCTTATGTCTTGCTGGCCTTCTCCACCACGCTGACCATGCTCTATATCGCCCGTGCCCTGGCCGGGGTGATGGCGGGCAATTTCGGGGTCGCCTCGGCCATGGTGGCCGATATCAGCAAACCCGAGGAGCGCGCCAAATACATGGGCATGATGGGGGCGGCGTTTGGCCTGGGCATGGTGCTGGGTCCCTTCCTGGGTGGCATCCTGGCCGGCGACGAAGCCAATTTCATGCGGCCGGGTTTGTTTGCCGCCGGGCTGTCCACGACCGCGATTCTGGCGGGCCTGCTGTTCCTGCGCGAATCCCTGCCGGCCACCGAACGAGCGCAGCACGCGGCCCACCGCAAAGAACATGGTGACTGCGGTTCAATACGCCGCATGCTGCGCGATAACAACAACACCTTGCTTGCCGCTCAGTATTTCCTCAACAACAGCTGCCACACCGCCGTGAGCTATCTGTTCCCTTTATGGGTCGGCGTGTTTCTGGGCTGGGGCGCCAAGGAAGTTGGCATGGTGTTCGGCGCCCTCGGCGTGTCGATGGTAATCCTGCAGGGCGGCCTGATTGGAATCCTGGTCAAAGCCCTGGGCGAATTGCGGGTTCTGCTGCTGGGTGCGAGTCTGATGACCACGGGCTTTGCAGTCGCCGCCCAGGCCAGCGAACAGCTGAGCATCCTGATCGCCTTTTTCTCCGCGATAACCGGCGGCACGCTGTGTACACCGGTACTCAATGCTCTGGTCGCCAATCGAACGCCCACCCATTTACGCGGGCGCATGCTGGGCACGACCAGTTCCAGCGCGGCCTTTGGCCGCGTCTTTGGCCCACTTTACGCCGGACTGATGCTCAGTCTGTTCGGCTTTGATATCGCCTGGCTCAGCGGTACCTTAGTGGCCCTGCTGATCGTCGGTTGGGCGCTCAGTCAATTACGCCTGGCCCGCATTCAGCTTGCCGCCTGACGGCGGCGGGGCCCGGCACTCAGGAGAGCGACAATGGCGGTTGATCAGGAAACCTTCAAAGCCGTTATGGGCCAATGGCCCTCGGGCGTAACCGTGGTAACCACCACCGATGCGGAAGGTCCGGCCGGCATGACCGCCTCCAGCTTTTCCAGCGTATCGCTGCAACCGCCGCTGGTTTCCATCTGCGTGGCGCGACATCTGGCCATGCATGACCGGCTGGAGAATGCCGGGATCTTCGCCGTGAACATACTCGGCAAGGACAATGTGCAGGATGGCTTGCGTTTTGCCGGCATGCTGCCTGATGTCACCGACCGCTTTGCCGGCATAACGGTGACCAACGCGGTAACCGGCTCGCCGCTGCTGGCCGGAACCCTGGGCTGGCTGGATTGCAGACTGTGGGCCACCCACAATGGTGGCGATCACAGCATCTTCGTCGGCGAAGTCGTGGACGCGGGCATAGACGTGACTACGGCGCCGTTGTTGTATCACTCGCGTTCCTGGGGTCAGTTCGCGGATGTGCTGGCCCACGAAGTGACCCTGGCCACGGCCGGCTCGGAACAGAACGCCGTGGTCGTGGCTCAGGCTTTTGGCGCGCACCGCGACCACCCGGATGCGGTCGAGACCATCGTTGCCAGGGTGCAATCCGCGATCAGCGCAGCCGATGCCCCGCGCCTGCTGGTGCTCGATGATGCCGTGGGCGCGGGCGACCCGCTGCTGGTGCGGCTGACCGTCCAGGCCATCGCGGGCCTGGTCGGCAAGACCGCCGTCGCCCTGCGTCCTGGCGCCGGGCCGATGGCTTTGGCCAATGTGGTGGTCGGACTGAAATCGGGCATCCACCAGTTGGGCGTTTCCCCGACGGCAAACGGTCCCTACGCCACCGAAGCCGATGTCCGCACAATGCTCGAGCGCATGGGCGTACGCATCCATTCCTGAACACCACCAGGGACAAGGCATGGACACGGGCGCCGTCACCCTCGTCCCCCTGTTGGTCTGCAAGCTGTTGCTGATCGCCATCAGCCTGCAGGCTCAGCTGAGCAGCCATGACGAAGCCGACGGCTTTGCTTGACGGTCTAGCCCGCATATTGCACCGAATGCCCGAGAGCTGGCGCCGCGCGGGGCTTTCTGGGCGCCGGCCTGGAAGCACAGGCGTAGCCGTAGCTACGGTTGCGCTGAAGGCCAAGCCCAGGGAGCACTGAGCAAGCCAGAATCGGGCAAGTCCACCGGCAGGGACAAACTGTCGCGCCGCGAAAATCCTATTCTTTCTAACAATATCCGCTGCTTGAATAGAGATTTCGGCGGTTTGGTGCAACATGCGGGCCAGCCTGATCTGGGCTCCAACGGCAAAACTGTCAGCTGGCGCCCACCTGCCGGCCCCCCGGCCGGCCCCTGCGGTTCGGATTCAATCCCGGTGCTTTCGTGTGGTCCCTTGTGCACGCCCAGGATCCGGTGACAATTCTGGAACAGGTTTTCTCCCGCGCCGCAGGCTGCTCAGTCGCTCTGGCGTACTGGGAACACGCCAGTCCGCCCTGATCCGCCAGCCCAGAGTATCGATGGGCCGTTCCTTCAGGCGCACCAATCCCCAGTTCATGATGACGAGTATGGACAGGCCCCGCACGAAGACCTTCCGGGCGGCGCGCCTGCGCCTCCGCCGTCCGTAGTTTCCACCAGGCAACCAGACCCGCGGAAGTGCAACGGATAGCTGGATAGGTACGCAGTATGCGATTGAGCGCATGGCGCGCCGTTCCCGGTGCGCGGAAGCCGTAGCTCCGCGGCATGTTCAGGGTCCTTAGTTAGCAGCTCAGAACACAAAACCCGAAGGCCGCGCAGCCGCCGAGCCGCGTCACGCCGCTGTCGCGAACAAGCCACCCATCATCCGGCTGCGCAAGCCGCTGAACGACGTGATCGGTGTACAAAGCCGCCCACAGGCTGCTGGACTGCTGCCCCCAGGATTTCAACCGAGCCCACCGGGCGACCATGACCGCTGGGATCTCGCACCCCGAGGCGTCAAGGGGTTTGGCGTACGAATAGCGACAACACCAGCATACCGCGCTGCGATGCGGCCACCGGCGACTTCCAGCCCGCAGTCCCTGATACCAGTTCAACAGACTCAGGCTTTGTTCCGCGCTCGGGCCCTCAACGACCCGCCTGGGACGCTTCGTGCTGCCGCTGACGGGCCAGGCCCTTCCTGACCAGGGATTTGTGCAGGCGGCGCAGAATATTGGGGTTCCAGCTGGAGATTTTCGCCAGGAGCCCCCGGGTGCGGGGCAGCAGGACCTCCAGCGGCGCTCGCTTCAATACCCGTCCAAGAATGGCATCGCTGATGTCGGCAACGGTCAGCGCCCGGTGTCCCGAAAAGGTCATCGCGGCCTGCTCGAAGTCCTGCTGCAGATCCAGCATCGGGGTGGCCACCGCGTCCGGACAGACCACGGTGACTTTCACGCCGTACTCGCGCAGTTCGACTGCGGCCGACAAGCTGAAGCCACGCACGGCAAACTTGGAGGCGCAATACAGGCTCAGCCCCGGAACCGGAGTCACCCCGGCGAGCGACGCAATGTTGATGATATGACCATGGCCCTGCTTTTTCATCTGAATCGCGGCGGCACGGGTCCCCAGGATCAGCCCCTTGGTATTGATATCCAGATGAAAATCTATGTCCTGTGAGTTGACCTCCCAGCTATATCCAGGCTTGAGTACGCCGGCCACATTCATCAGCACATCCACCCGGTCCCACTGCCGGTCCAGGTTTCTGATCAGTCGGCTCCAGGCCTTGGCCTTGCGCACATCCAGCACGTCGGTGCGCAGCTGTTCGCCAGCATCGGCAGCCTCGGCAAGCTCCCGCAGAGCATCGGCCTGCACATCCACGGCACAGACGCGCTCCCCCCTCTCCAGCAGCTTCTCGACCAGGTGCCGACCGATTCCGCTCGCGGCCCCGGTTACGATGAAATTTTTCATGCCCTCCGGCGCCCCGCGTTGCGGCAGGGGCCTGCCGATGTACCTGGCGACCTCGGCCATGCCCCTTCGGTAGCTCACCCGCGGCTTGTAGCCAAGCTCCTTGCGCGCCTTGTCAACAGGAATATCATGAGCAGCGCCGACCAGAGCCAGCGCCTCACGGGTCAAGGCCGGGGCGGACTTGCGCCGCAACACGGTCCACCAGAAAAATTCGCCCAGGCCTGCCAGCAGCCTTGCCATTACCCGCGGGATCGATTTGACCGGCCCGAGTCCCGCGATTTCCGCGACATCATCGAAATAGCGACGCCAGGTGACAGCAGAGCCATCCAGCGCATTGTAGATTTCGCCGATGGCCTGAGGCGAGGCGGCGGCGCGCACGATCACGTCCACCACATTGTCCACATGCACCAGACCGGCATTGAAATCGCCGCCGCTGATCAATATCGGCAGCCCCTTTTTCAGTTTGGCGAGCACGTCGCGCACCCAGGGCGTCGGGCCGGGACCATAGACATTGCCCGGTCGCACGATGCTGAGTTGCAGGCCCTGGGTATACCTCAGCGCTTCGGCCAGCTTTTCCTGCGCCTGCTTGGCGCGCGAATACGCTCCAGCGGGCACGCCGTGACGATGACTTTCAGCGCAGCGTTCGCGCGCGATCGCATCGCCATAGACCACAATGCTGGAAACCAGGACCGCGCGAATTTTCCGCACCGCCGCGCTGGCCAGCACGTTGGCTGCACCGGCTACGGTGACCCGCTCATGCGCGGCCTCGGAAAAACCATCACCGACCAGACTGGCCAGATGCAGCACCAGCCCGGCGCCTTCCATGGCCCTTTCGACGCTGTCCAGATCGGTGATGTCGCCGCGACAGATCTCGACATTTTTTGGCATCGCGGAATCTAGTGCCTCGCCGGGCAGCACGAATGCGCGCACCTGATTGCCATCGGCGACCAGCCGATTCACTAGCCGCAGCCCGATAAAGCCATTGGCTCCGGTAACCAGGACCGGCCCTTCAAATTTAAACGTTTCGCTCATCAAGCATTCCGTGCTCGTCCCGCCCCGTGTGATTGTCCGTTGTAGCGCGTCTGAAGTGACCACCGCAAACAATGGGCCGTGCCCGACCCCACCGGCCCCGCGGCTGCGGGCTACGCGGCTGCGGCTGAAACGCTGGCGACAGCCTGCGGCGCGCGCGCAGGGTCAAAGCGATTGGCCCGTCGGAAACTACCCAGATCATTGAAGCGCACCCCCATTTCGCGCATGATCTTATGCGCTGTCGGCGCGGTCCATTGGCGGATGTAGAAGGGTTCCTTCACCACAAAATGGTGGATCGCATGGGTACTGCCAAAATTGAAGCAGAACAGCTGGAAGGGCAGCAACCACCAGGTATTGAGCACCTGGGTTTGCTGCATCACGTTCTGATCTTCCACGTCGCCGTAGTAATGCATGTTTGAGCTGATGAAGTGCAGGCAAAAGGTGCGCAGGAAACTGGGCGCGAGCCAGGTCACCGCCAAGAAATCCAGCCCGGCGACAATGGTCTGTGCTTCGCCGGACAGGCTCAGTGGACTCCCCGCAATGGACAGGATGCCGGCAACCGCGTGGTAGGCCAGAAATCCGTGCCAGGCCAGATAGTGCATCAGTCCCAGAGGAAAATAACCCAGCAGATTGGCCCTGGAAATCTTGCGACGCTCAGCGTCGCTGGATACGCGCTGGGCATGGACAAATTTCTTGCCCATCCTGAAGGTCTCGAGCGGCCGCAGGTAGATAGCCAGCATGTTGTCACCGATCATGAGCAGGCGCTTCAAGCCCCAGGGCTCGCCGTTGGTGATACCGCGCTCTTCCAGGTCACTTTCGGTCCCGGAATGCTTATGGTGATGCAGATGCAGGCGCCGGCGAACCAGCGGATTGATCGTGCTGGGACGAGCGATCCAGCCCAGGATCAGCAGCAAACTATTGAGCCTGGGCCGCTTGCGGAAGTACATGAGGTGGATGAGGTCGTGCTCGAGCTCATGAATGAAGGACGCGCACAGTGCGACCAGGGGGATGCACAGCCACCAGGGGATCACATCAAAATAGTAGAGGGCGCCGCTGCCGAGCATCCCGCCCAGCGCCAGAGCCATGATGGAGACGCCGATAAGGTCCTGGTGCCTGAGCCAGGGATGACGCTCGCGTAACTCCTGGCCGGCCTGGATCACCACCTGTTTGATGCGGGCGGTCTTCTGCGCGTCGCTCAGGCTGGAAGCGGTTGTGGTGTCGGTCATGCTGCACTCCGTGGTATTCGATTGAGAGTGACTTTAATAGCTGCTCACCTGACAATCCGGCCCCGACGCGCCATGCTCTTGACCTGCGACGACAAGCCAGACCCATATGACCCTGAATGCCACTTCGCTCACCAGCTGGGCCAAAGCCATCCGCCTGACCCTGGATCAGCAGGGCGTGGACAGCAAGGCCCTGTTCGTCGCGGCGGGCCTGGAACTGGCCACGCTCAACGATCCGAATGCGCGTTATCCCCTGGTCAAAACCACGCGGCTGTGGAAACTGGCCGTAGCGGCCACCAACAATCCGAACCTCGGTCTGGATGTGGGGCGCAACATTAACCAGACCACCTTTCATGCCCTGGGCTACTCCCTGCTGGCCAGCCCGACTCTCAAGGATTGTTTTGAGCGGCTGGTGCGCTACTTTCGCATTGTCACGGATGCGGGCGAACTGGAGTTCAGTGCCGTTGGCGCGCAATACAAATTTGTCCTGAACCCCTTGCCCGGCGAGCATCAGCCGGCGGATGAGGCCATCGACGCCCTGCTGTCCGTGGTCATCCGCCTCTGCCGGCTGCTGACCGGGCGCAGATTTCAAGCCAGCGCAGTCAAGCTGCGCCGACCCGCACCGGCGGAAACCGCAATCTTTGCCAAGGTATTCCAGGCACCGCTGGAATTCGGCGCCAGCGAAAGCGCGATCTATATGAGTGGCAAATTGCTCAGCGACCCGCTCCCCGCGGCCAATGCCGAACTGGCCCGTCACAACGACGAAATCCTGAGCCGTTATCTGGCCCATTTTGACAAGCAGAACCTGGCCAATCGCGTCCACGCAGCGCTGGTGGCGCAGCTGCCGCACGGCGAACCCGCACAGGAAAGGATCGCCAGCACTTTGAACCTGAGCTTGCGCAATCTCCAGCGCAAGCTCAGTGCCGAAGGCACCAGTTACAAGGAAATTCTCAACAACACGCGGCGCGACCTCGCGCTGTCCTACATCCGCAATAGCCGCTACAGCGTGAGCCAGATCACCTATCAACTGGGATTTTCTGACACCTCAAGTTTTAGCCGGGCCTTCAAACGCTGGACGCAGCAAGCGCCCAGCGAATATCGAGCCAACTTGCTCAATAACTAGTTCGGGCCCGGAGCGCCTACAGCTCTTCGAGCAACTGGTTGACCGCCTCGCGATCCGGCCCGGTCTTGCTCTGTATGTCGTCCGCCACAACCTTTTCGATCTTGCCTCCGATCAGCGGGATCTTGACCTTGATTTCCCATTCAAACACCTTGCGGCAGCTGTCGCCGTCGTCTTCCAGACGCGCTTCGCAATCCATAGTGCCGGGCAAGGTCGCCACGTCAATTGATATCTGTCCGCGTCCGGTGGACCGATCCCAGGTCTCCTCGTGAACAACATCCGAGGTTTCGCCGAGAATCTTCTTGGCAAAAGCCGGTACCTCCGAGGCCACCTTGTAGCGGAACTTGATGGTGCTGCGCGTGCCGTCGTCCTGGCTGTCCAGAAGCTCGAAGCCGGTGCTGCCCATCAAGGCTTGATGCTTCTCAAAAAACTTGGGATCACAAAACAGGCTCAGTACCGAGTCCTTGTCCTTGTTGAACTGCAGGCTGTAATTTAACTTCATATTTCTCCCCTTGGATTCGATCCGGCTGATGCATGAGCGTGGATACCCATGCGGCCTGGCACCGCTATCCTACCCGGCAGCGCGACTTTTGAGCATCCCGAGGCGTTGCGGCATGAATATCACGCCATTGAACCTCCCGCATCGATGAGCAGCTATGCCGGCCAGACGGCCGTGGTCACCGGCGCCGCATCCGGCATCGGTTTCGCGCTGAGCCGCGAGCTGGTTCAAGAAGGGGCCGTGGTTTACGCCGCCGACCTGAATGCAGCCGGCCTCGACCTGTTGCGCGCTGAATGCGGGGAGCGCGTGCGGCCCTGCGAATTGAATGTCTGTGACGAAGCGCGGGTCCAGGCCCTGCTGGAACGGGCGGTTGCCGAGCAGGGCGCGCTGAATCTGCTGTTCAATAACGCCGGGATCGTGGTGGGCGGTCCCTTCGAGGACATGGATTCCGGCACCTGGCAGCGTATCGTCGATATCAATTTGTGGGGCGTAATCCATGGCACCCAGCATGCTTACCGGCTGATGCGCGCCCAGGGCCACGGCCATATCGTCAACACCGCGTCCACCGCCGGCCTCGCACCGGTTGCTCGATCCTGCGCCTATGCCGCGACCAAACATGCGGTGGTCGGCCTGTCCACTTCTCTGCGCGAAGAGGGGCGCGCGTTCGGGGTTCGGGTCAGCGTCGCGATCCCTGGCCTGGTGGATACCAATATCTTTGCCAGCGCAACCAACCTGGCCGATCACGATTACGCGGCAGCCATGCGCCGGGTGCCGATCAGGAAAATCAGTCCGCAACAGGCGGCGCAGGCGATCCTCAGGGGCGTGGCGCGGAACCAGCAATTCATCGTGTTCCCGGGCTATAACCGGCTCATCTGCACACTGAACCGCTGGCTTCCTGGCGGGATGGCGCGCCTCCTGAACCGCGGCCTGTGATCGGCCCATGGCGCTGGCGCCGGGATTCGCGATTGCCTACAGTGCGCCACAATGAATGGACCCAGCGCCCGCAGCGATGCCGAAATGCTCGAGATCAATCTCGGCTTTTATGAAAGCCTGTGGCGTGATGCGCAACTGGTGCGGCCACAGCGCTTCAATACCTGGCCGCTGATCGAAGCACTGGCCAGAAAAGCCCCGCGCCGGCTGGAAGTTGCCCCCGGCCTGCGACCGCGCCTGCCGCTGGAGCAGACCGAGTTTCTGGACATCAGCCAGGCGGCCCTGGCCAAACTCGCCGCGGCTGGCGCCCGGACTTCCCTGGGCCAGATATCCGCGCTGCCCTGGCCGGACCAGAATTTTGACCTGCTCTGCGCGCTGGACATCATCGAGCATGTCGACGATGACGAGGGCGCGCTGGCAGAACTGGCGCGGGTTGCCGCCGACGGCGCG
>JBFIIN010000105.1:0-9559 GCA_041601225.1 Oceanococcus sp. | reverse complement strand
GCGTCATGAAATGGCTGCCGAATGTGCAAAATTTTGATCCCGCCGCCCCTCAGCTCTCTCCCATCTACGAGTTGATGGCCGCCCGGGACATCGTGCTGCTGTCCCATGGCGGCAAGGAGCTGGCGATGGACGGCGTGGCCAATCAGGAGTGGGGCAACCCCTTGCGCCTGCGCCCGGCGCTCGCGGCAGGAGTCAAAGTGATCGTGGCGCACGCGGCGGGACTGGGCGAGTCGGCCGACCTGGATCAGGAAATCCGTCCGCCGGTGGCCAATTTCCAGCTGCTGATGCGGATGCTGCGCGAGCAGCGTTATGCGGATCATCTGTTTGTGGACATTTCCGCCACCACCCAGTTCAACCGGGTCCCCGACACGCTCAATGGGCTGCTGCAGCGGCCCGACCTGTTTCATCGGGTGGTCAATGGCAGCGACTACCCACTGCCGGCGGTAAACATGGCCGTGCATCTGAACCGTCTGGTCGCCGCTGATCTTATTGCTGAATCGGACGCGCAGCCATTGCGCGAGATCTACGGTTTCAACCCGCTGATGTTCGATTACGTTCTGAAACGCCGTTTACAATTGCCCGGCACCCGGCTGCGGTTTCCCAGCGCTGTATTTACCGGTCACGGACTCCTGCCGCCATGATGTATCAATTGCGCAGCGACCATGGTGGCCACAGCATCTGGCTGCCCGGCAAATGTGTTTGCGTGGCACGCAATTACGCCGCCCACGCAGCCGAGCTCAGCAGCGAAGTGCCAACCCGACCCACCTTCTTCATCAAGCCCAACTCCGCGCTGACCGATTTCGCCGGACCTTTGCAGATTCCGAGCGGGCAGGGCGCCGTCCACCACGAATTGGAGCTGGCCCTGGTCGTTGGTCGTCGCCTGAGCCGGCCCGAGCAGGCCAGCCTTGATGCGGTGGCGGGCTATTGCCTGGCCATCGACCTCACCCTGCGCGATGTCCAAAATGAGCTAAAGCTCAGAGGCCTGCCCTGGGAAGCCTGCAAGGCGTTCGCGGGTTCCTGCCCGGTTACGCCTCTGCTGCCCGCCGCGGCGCTGCCCGACCCGGCCCAGGCCGAACTGCAATTTTCAGTCAACGGTGAAATCCGCCAGCGGGGCCATACCGGGCAGATGGTCTTCGGCATTGAGCGCCTGCTCGGCGCAGCCGCAGCCGCATTTGTGCTGGAGCCCGGAGATTTGCTGCTGACCGGCACGCCGGAAGGCGTTGGTCCGCTGCATCCCGGTGATCGTTTCGAGGCCAGCGTTAATGGGTTGAGCTTTCCGGGTGAGGTGGCGCTGTGACCTCCGGGCGCCTGACAGGCAGGGTAGACCGCTATGATCCCGGACGGGGCTATGGCGTGATCAGAGGCGCCGACCATCAGGAGTACTTCGTGCACTATCGTGATCTGCAACACTGCACCACGCTGCAGCCTGAACAAACCGTTTCCTTCGTCCCGCAGCCGGGACGCAAGGGCAATCTGGCCAAAGCGGTGCGGATCTTATGAAACCACTCCACATTGCCTTGCTGACCGTTTCCGATAGCCGGAATCCGGGTACGGACACTTCCGGCGCGATGCTCCAGGAGCGCTGTCTGAGCGCCGGACATGAGCTGGCGGCGCGCGCGCTGGTGCGCGACGATGTCTACGCAATCCGCGCTCAGATTTCCGCGTGGATTGCCGATCCTGCCGTTGACGCCATCATCGCCACGGGCGGCACCGGCATCACCGGCCGCGATCGTACACCGGAAGCGATCGCAGTGCTGCTGGATAAGACCATAGAGGGTTTCGGCGAACTGTTTCGCCAGCTGTCGTTTGCTGAGATCGGAGCTTCGACCGTGCAATCGCGCGCACTGGGCGGTGTCGCCAATGGCACTTTGGTCTTCTGCCTGCCAGGCTCGACCGGAGCCTGCCGTCTGGGCTGGGATCAGATTCTGGAGTCACAGCTCAACAGCGAGACACGCCCTTGTAATTTTGCGATGCTTCTGCCACGCCTCAAGGAAGTTTGATCATGGCCTGCAGGGTGACGCTATGAAACGCCGCACCAAGATTTGCGCAACCCTAGGGCCGGCCACCGATCGGCCCGAAGTGCTCAGAAAGATGCTGATGGCCGGCGTGGATGTGGTCCGGCTGAATTTCTCCCACGGACATGCCGATGATCACGCCGGTCGCGCCGAGGCCGTGCGCAGCACCGCCGCCGAGCTGGGCAAGGACGTCGGCATTCTGGGCGATCTGCAGGGCCCCAAAATACGCATCGAGAGCTTTAGCGAGGGCCCGATTGAATTGTACGAAGGTGACCCTTTCGTGCTGGATGTCGCGCTGGCGCCTGATCACGGCAGCCGGGAACGGGTGGGTTGCGCCTACAAGGACCTGATCAAAGACGTTCATAAGGGCGACACACTGATACTGGCCGACGGACTGATCCACCTGGAAGTCGAAGGCGTGGTCAACAGCGAGGTGCGCTGTGTGGTCAGCCAGGGGGGCGAACTCGGCGATCGCAAAGGAATCAACAAGCAGGGCGGCGGCCTGTCGGCTGAAGCCCTGACCGACAAAGATCACCGTGATATCGCGAGCGCGGCTAAGATCGGCGTCGATTTTCTGGCCGTCTCCTTCCCGCGCACCGGCGACGACATGCGCAAGGCACGCGAACTGGTCAAAGCCTCCGGCGCCAAACGCTGTGCCCTGATCGCCAAGATTGAGCGTGCAGAAGCGGTGGACAATCTGGCCGACATCATCGACGCCAGCGATGGGGTGATGGTGGCGCGCGGCGACCTGGGCGTCGAAATTGGCGAACCACAGCTACCGGGCGTCCAGAAAACCATGATCGCCCAGGCCCGTGAGCTCAATCGAGTGGTCATCACCGCCACCCAGATGATGGAGTCCATGGTGCACAGCCCGCTGCCCACGCGCGCCGAAGTCCTGGATGTGGCCAACGCGGTCATGGACGGCACGGACGCGGTGATGCTGTCTGCCGAATCCGCCGTCGGACGATATCCAGTCAAGGTCATCGAAGCCATGAGCCGGATCTGCATAGGCGCAGAGCGCTATGATCCGCCGCACCGCTCAATCACTCAGCTGGAGCGCCACTTCGAACGGATAGACGAAGCCATCGCCATGAGCGCGGTCTATACCGCCCGGCATACCCAGGCCCAGGCCATCATCGCTCTGACCGAATCGGGCATGACCGCGGTCTGGATGTCCCGCATGGACACCAGCATTCCGATTTACGCCCTGACTCAACACGAAAGCACCCGTCGACGCATGTGCCTTTGCCGTGGGGTCTATCCAATCGAATTCGCGCCGAGTTCGCTGGATGGGGTCACCGCGGCGCATGAATCCGTGCAGTGCCTGGCCGACCGCGGCTTCCTCAAGCTGGGCGACCGGGTCCTGGTCACCAAGGGAGATTTCCGCGGACCCGGTGGCACCAATTCCATGAAGGTGCTCACCGTGGGTGGTGCCAACTGAGCTACTGAATGGCGAAAGCCACCCGCACCTGGGCATGGATTTCGATAAGTCCGGCGTGGCTGTAAGACTGGCCCACGTCTGCCGCTTCGGCGCGCATCGCCTTGAAGGCCACCGGCCCAGGCGACGGACCCGCTCCCGGATTGGCATCAATTGCGACGGGGCGACCCACGCCCACACCCAGCGATTTCGCCAGCGCCTGGGCCTTTTGCTCGGCGTCCTTGGCTGCCGCCATGAGCACCGCAAGCTCCACACCGGTTCGGTCCGCCAGATCAAGCTGCGGCGAGCCCACTTGCTCCACGCCACTTTCGGCCAAGGTCTGCATGATCGGGCCCAGAAGGCTGAGCGGCAGATGATCCAGCCGCAGTTCCCGCACAGCCTGGTAGCCGAGCAGGCGCTGTTTGCGCGCGTCCTGGTCCCACTCACGCAGCGGCCCGACCTGCGTGCCCAACGCCTGAATGCTGGCCGCGGCGACACCCAGTTTTTCCAGTTTGGCCAACAGCACCGTCATGGCCTTGGCGGCAAGTTGCGCCGCGGCCTGGGGATCGGCCGCGCGCTTGTCGATCCTTGCCGTCAATCGGGCCTCGTCCGGCGCGATGTCCCGGGAGGCTTCACCGGTCACCACAATCTGACCGGCATCGGCGGCCCAGACTGGCGCCAGGAGTGGCGCGCTCAGTACCACGGCAACGGCGAATTTGACGGCTGACATGGCAGGTCTCGCAAAGTTTGCTGACTCCTGCGACCACCGTGGTCGACGTGAGTTCCGTTTTCAGCAAGCTTGCAGGGGTTCCTGGCAGGGCGACTTTGCTGCCATGGCATGTCCCTGCACGATCATGGTCGATGGTGGCGACGCACTCCCGTCAATACCTGGAGAAGGATGGTCGGTGCGACGCCCGGGTGATTGGGCCCACCTTCGGGCGACCCGGTCGCCCAGGCGCCCGTTTGCGTGACCGTCGCCGCTCCGAGCTGCACGGAGGCCGCGATGCTGGCAACCTTTGCGCTGCCCGGCCCAGATGCTGAGACCTTTCTCGACGAGCAGGGGGCGCGTTGTTGGTGCCAGCGCGCGGGGTCTCGTCTCCCAGGTCCGGCTGGCCGAAAACCAATGGAAACCGTAGTCAACACGCGTCGGCCTGAAGCCTTGGTCGCTGCGATGCAGCAAAACCGCGCCCGGATTGATAAACTCCCGCGTCCACTATTGGGATTTTTGCGATGACTGACGAACGCGAAGTGATGGAGTTCGACGTGGTAATCGTCGGCGCCGGCCCAGCGGGTCTCGCCTGCGCGATTCGACTCAAGCAGCTTAACGACGAGCTCAATGTCTGCGTGCTGGAAAAGGGCGCGATCGTCGGGGCGCACAGCTTGGCCGGTGCGGTCATAGAACCGCAGGCCCTGGATCAGCTGCTGCCCAACTGGCGCGACAATCCGCCAGAGATGTGCGTGCCGGTCACGCGCGACGAAGTGCATATGATGAGCGCGACGGGTAGCTTCAAATTCCCGATCACCCCGCCGCAGATGAACAATCATGGCAATTTCATTGTGTCGCTGGGTGCGCTCACGGCCAAGATGGCCGAGGCGGCCGAGGAACTGGGCGTCGAGGTGTATCCCGGCTTCCCGGCACGGGAAGCGCTGTTCAATGACGCGGGCGCCGTCATTGGTGTGCGCACCGGCGACATGGGCGTCGACCGGGATGGCAAGCCCAAGGACAGCTATACCCAGGGCATGGACCTGCATGCCAAGCTCACCGTGTTCAGCGAAGGTTGCCGCGGCAGTTGCACCAAGCAACTGATCAAGAAATTCGAACTCGACAAAGACGCCGACCCCCAGACCTATGGCATTGGCATCAAGGAGTTGTGGCAGGTGCCGGAAGGGCGCAGCGAAGCCGGCCTGGTCATGCATACCATGGGCTGGCCGCTGGACAGCAGCACCTATGGCGGCAGCTTTGTCTACCATATGGACGAGAACCGCATAGCGGTGGGTTTCGTGATCGGCCTGGATTACAGTGATCCCGATCTGGAGCCCTTCGAAAAATTCCAGGATTTCAAAAACCACCCCAAAATCAAAGCCTTGCTGGAAGGCGGCGAGATCATCAGCTACGGCGCCCGGGCGATTTCCGATGGCGGCTGGCAGTCATTGCCCAAGACCGAAATGCCCGGAGCGCTGCTCATCGGCGATACCGCCGGCCTGCTGAACCTGCCCAAAATCAAAGGCGTGCACCAGGCCCTCAAGAGCGGCATGCTGGCCGCCGAACATATCCATGAAACCGCCTGTTCGTCCGCCGGCTACGACGCCAAGCTGCGCGAATCCGCGGTGGGCAAGGAGCTCAAAAAGGTCCGCAATTTCCGCCCGGCCTTTCATTGGGGCCTGTGGCTGGGGGTGCTGATTTCGGCGCTGGAAACGGTGACCCTGGGCCTGCTGCCCTGGACACTGAAGAATCACGCCGACCATGCGCAACTCAAGAAACGTGATCCGGCCAAGCCCAGGCCGACCAAGGCCGAGCGCAGTCTGGCCCCGCGTGACCGGCTGGCCGCTGTGTATTTTGCCGCCACCGAGCACGACGAGGATCAGCCCGTGCATCTGCAGGTCGCCGATACCGATATCTGCGTCAGCCAATGTGCCGAGGAGTACGGCAATCCCTGCACCCGCTTCTGTCCGGCCGGGGTATATGAGATCGTTGAGGAAGAGGCTGGCAAACGCTTGCAGATCAATGCAGCCAACTGCGTGCATTGCAAGACCTGCGACATCAAGGACCCCTACCAAATCATCAACTGGGTCACGCCGGAAGGCGGATCCGGCCCGAATTACCAATTGATGTAGAACCAACGACCCGCCAAAGCGGGTCACAGTGGAGTTTGAGCTATGAAAATTCTGGTGCCCATCAAACGGGTGGTGGACTACAACGTCCGCATCCGCGTGAAAAGCGACGGTAGCGGCGTCGATCTCAATGGCGTGAAGATGAGCGTGAATCCCTTTGACGAAATCGCCATGGAAGAGGCACTGCGCCTGCGCGAAGCCGGTGTGGCCAGCGAAGTCGTGCCCGTGACCATCGGCACAGCCAAGGCCGAAGACCAGCTGCGGACCTGCTTGGCCATGGGCGGCGACCGCGCTCTGCATGTGGTCACCGACGCGGAGATTCAGCCTCTGCAAGCCGCACGCATCCTGGCTGAACTGGCCAAACGTGAAGAGGCCGGGCTGGTGTTGATGGGCAAACAGGCCATCGATGACGACAACGGCCAGACGCCGCAGATGTTGGCGGCCCTGCTGGGCTGGCCGCAGGCCACCTTCGCCTCCGAGGTGAAGATTGCCGACGGCAAGGCCCGTGTCCACCGGGAAGTGGACTCGGGCATCGAATCTTTGGAAATCTCGCTGCCGGCCGTCATTTCGGCAGACCTGCGCCTGAATGAACCGCGCTTCATCAAGCTGCCGGACATCATGAAGGCCAAGCGCAAGCCGCTGGACAAGCTCGAGCTCAGCGAGTTTGACATCGCGGTCCCGACCGTTGAAATCGTCAAGACCAGCCCGCCGCCAACCCGCGCGGCGGGGCGGATGGTCAAAGAAGTATCCGAACTGGTTGCCGTGCTGAAAGACAAGGGGCTGATCTGATGAGCAAAGTACTGATCGTTGCCGAAGCTGCCGGCGGCAAGCTGAACCTGACCACGGCCAAGGCCGTGACCTGCGCCCAGGCCATAGGCGGCGAAATTGACCTGGCGGTATTCACGGCCGAGGCCAATGGCATTGCCGATGAAGCGGCGGCCATCTCCGGCGTCACCCGCGTCCTGCGCGTGGTCCATCCGGAAAACGCGGCAGTGCGGGCCGCCACCCTGGCCCCGCAGATCGTGGCCCTGGCTGGCAACGGCTACACCCACGTGCTGGCGGCGGGTTCGACCACGGGCAAAGACGTGATGCCGCGCGTGGCCGCCTTGCTGGGCGTGCCGCAGATTTCCGACATCATGGCCGTGCAGGGCCCGCATGAATTCGATCGGCCCATCTATGCCGGCAACGCGATCACCCATGTCAAAACCGATGGTTCGCATATCGTGGTCGGCACGGTGCGCTCGGCCTCTTTCGCCACTGCGTCCAGCGGTGACGGATCTGCGCCGATCGAAGACGCCGCGATTGCCGTTGAATTGCCCACCCACACCAAGCTGCTGGACGTGACCACCGACACCGGTGATCGTCCCGATCTGCAAACCGCCTCGCGCGTGGTTTCCGGGGGCCGCGGCGTCGGCAGCGAGGAAAACTTCAAGATCGTCTACGACTTCGCCGACAAGATTGGCGCCGCAGTCGGGGCCTCGCGGGCCGCGGTGGATTCCGGGTATTGCCCGAACGATATGCAGGTCGGCCAGACCGGCAAGATCATCGCTCCGGAGTTGTACATCGCTTTCGGAATCTCCGGCGCGATTCAACATTTGGCGGGCATCAAAGACGCGGGTTGCATCGTTGCCATCAACTCCGATGAGAACGCGCCAATCTTTGAAGTCGCGGACCTGGGCCTGGTCGGCGATCTGTTCAAAGTCATTCCCGAACTCGAAGCCGCACTGGGCTAAACCTACCGTGAGCGTCCGCCAGCGCGTCGCGGCGCTCATTTTGCCATCGCTGAGCTTGTGCGCATGACCGGCAAGCTCATCGGTGGGGCTCTGGGATTCATGGCCGGCGGCGTCATTGGCGGCTTGCTGGGCCTGATATTCGGCCATTGGTTTGACCAGGCGCTGGGCGTGTTACGACCCAATGTCATGGTTCAGCGCCAGTTGGTCGAGCTCTGCTTTGCCCTCATGGGGCGGGTCTGCAAGGCCGACGGCGTCGTCTCGCAGGAAGAGGTCGACGCCGCAGAGCAGGTCATGGCCAGGTTGGGCATCCAGGGCGAAGCCCGTCAGCTGGCCATCAAGGCATTCAACCGCGGAAAATCCGACGGCTTCGACGTTGAACACACGGTTCTCGAACTGCGCCGGCTGTGTCAAGGTCGCCAGATGTGGCTGCGGATGGCCCTGGAAATCCTGCTCGCCGGCGCGATTGCCGATGGGCGCATTGACGATGCGGAAAGCCAGTTGTTGGCGCAGATCGCCAGTGGACTGGGATTTTCGCCCACCGAACTGCAGCATTTGCTGAGCCTGCTGGGCGCCCACCCTGAGACCGCGGGCCGTGCCGAGGACCGCCTGGCCGAGGCCTACAAGGTTCTGGACGTTGCGCCGAATGCAGATGACAGCAGCGTTAAGAAAGCCTACCGCCGGCTCATGAGCCAGCACCATCCCGACAAGCTGGCCGCGCGCGGCCTGCCAGAAGCCATGCGGCGCCAGGCTGAAGAGCAGACGCGAAAAATCCGCACCGCGTGGGAGACCATCAAGACCGCGCGCGGGCTCTGATCGTATCTTCGCCGTGGCGTGACCGGTCAAATCCTGGCGTCTTTCGCCAAGACTTGCTGGCGCAAATGGGGCAGAATCAGCGGGCACCTGCCACTGGAATTCGCAATGCCCGCAATCATTTATTGGGCCATCCCCGGGTTTCTCGCCTTTATCGGCCTGGAGCTGTTGATGCTGCGTATTCGGCGGAGTACACATCCCGAAGCCATCGGCTACGAACTACGGGACACCGGCGCCAGCCTGACCATGGGTGTGGGTAATTTGCTGATCGCCGCAGCCTGGAAAACGGTCGGCCTGGCGGTGCTGCTGGCCTGCTATGAATTCAGACTCTTTGAACTCGACCCCGGCCTTTGGTGGTACTGGGCTCTGTTGATTCCGGCTGAGGACTTTGTTTACTACTGGTTTCACCGATTCAGCCACCGGGTGCGTTTCGCCTGGGCAGGCCATGTAAACCATCACTCGAGCACCCACTACAATCTGTCCACGGCGCTGCGCCAGTCCTGGACCAGCCCGTTTTTCCACACCGGCTTTCTGGTGCCACTTGCACTGGCTGGCTTCCATCCGCTAACCATCTATCTCGCCCACGCCTTGAACCTGCTTTACCAGTTCTGGGTTCATACCGAGGTCGTAGGGCGCCTGCCGCGCTGGTTCGAGGCGGTGTTCAACACGCCGAGCCATCACCGGGTGCATCATGCAACCAACCCGCGCTACCTTGATGCAAACTATGCGGGCGTGTTCATCATCTGGGACAT
>JBFIIN010000104.1:0-9560 GCA_041601225.1 Oceanococcus sp. | reverse complement strand
CCCGGGCAGAGACAGGACACGCGCACACCCGTACCGCGACATTCCTCATGCAGAGCTTCCGTGAACATCAGCACATAGGCCTTGCTCGCGTAATACACCGCCATGTGCGGTCCGGGCTGGAAACCTGCCGTCGAGCCGACATTGAGGATACCGCCACGACCTCGCGACTGCATGGCGGGCAGCAACAGCCGGCACAGCTCGGTCAGCGCGGTGCAATTCAGCTGAATCATCTCCGCCTGACGCCGGTTCTCCAGCTCGACCAGATTGCCACGCAGACCGAAGCCCGCGTTGTTCACCAGCAGGTCGATTTCCAGACCGGCGGCATTCAGCTTCTCCACCAGCTGCTCTGCCGCGCCCGGTTGCGAAAGATCCTGGGACAGTACCGTGACCGTGACGCCATGTTCTTCGCGCAGCGCCTGGGCCAGCGCCTCAAGTTTGTCCGTGCGCCGCGCGACCAGCACCAATGCTTCACCCCGGCTTGCGTAGAGGCGCGCGAATTCGGTGCCGATGCCAGCCGAGGCGCCGGTAATAAGAACGGTTTGCGGGCTCATCAGTCAGTCCTGCCATGTGTAATGAGCCGAATACTAATCGATCAAGGCCCGCTCCGGAGCGGCTGGGGAAACGGGCTGCGGATCATGCGCGCCAGCCTGCGCCTCGAGGAGCACTACCCGGATGACCGTACTGCGCCGCCAGCTGCAACGACACCGTGCACGGGCACCGGTGCAGCGCGATTCTGGTTCGATACTGCCGGACGCCGCCGGCTCCTCACCGACCTGAACCGGCGGAAAATGCGCGCGGCCGCCAGGAACGCAATAGCCGTGGCCGCGCGGGCGGCGCCCGGCCGACGAACGGTCATACGCGCCCCGGACCGTGAACTATGCTCAGAACCCACGGGTTGCGGAGGAATAGCCATGGCAATCAACGAACAGCGTCTTGAGGCGCTTATGGAGCAAATGGTGGGACACATGACGGGCTCGACCGTCTGCATGGGCATCTGGATCGGCGACGAGACCGGTCTGTATCGGGCGATGGCGGGCGCCGGCGCGCTGGGTGCGAGCGAGATTGCGCAGCGGGCCGGCTGCCACCCGCGCCTGGTGCGCGAATGGCTGGACGGCCAGGCGGCCGCCGGCCTGGTGGCCTACGATGCGCAGACCGACAGCTACCGGCTGGACGAAGAGGCCGCGCTAATACTGGCCGACGAGTGCGCGCCGACTTTCGTGGCCCGGGCGATGAATGCGCTGGGCTCGATGTTCACCGACATCGACAAGATAAGCGCCGCGTTTCAGGGCGACGGCAAGCTGGGCTGGGGCGAGCACCACCAATGCCTGTTCAAGGGCACCGAATGGTTCTTCCGCCCGGGCTACAAGGAGCATTTGCCCAGCGCCTGGATTCCCGCGCTGGATGGCGTCGAGGACAAGTTGCGCAGCGGCGCCACGGTGGCCGATATCGGATGCGGCCACGGCGCGTCCTGTATCGCGCTGACCGAGGCGTTTCCGAATGCGCGCATCCATGGTTTCGACTTCCACGAACCCTCGGTGCGGATCAGCCGCGAGCGCGCGGCCGAGGCCGGGGTGTCCGAGCGGGTGCAGTTCGACGTGGCCGACGCGAAGAGCTACGACGGCCAGTACGATCTGATCTGCTTCTTCGACTGCCTGCATGACATGGGTGATCCCGTCGGCGCCGCCCGTCACGCCAGGGCGCACCTGGCGGAAGACGGCGCCGTGCTGCTGGTCGAGCCCTTCGCCATCGATGGGCGCGCAAACAACATTCGCGAAAACCCTATGGCTGCGTTGCTTTACCACGCCTCGGCGACAATCTGCACGCCGAATTCGCTGTCGCAGGAGGTCGGCCTGGGGCTGGGTGCGCAGGCCGGCGAGAAGCGCACCCAGCAGGTCTTCGCCGAAGCCGGCTACGCCCGCTTCCGGCGAGCAGCCGAGACCCCGCTGAATCTGATCTACGAAGCTCGGCCCTGAATCTACCGGTCGCCGCAGCGCCAAGCGGCTCCGCGGTGACCGCGTCGCGGGCCCGACCGTGGCGTGCGGCGGCGGCGCGGCGTGTCCCAGGCGAAGCGCATGTCGCCCGTGCTTAGCGGACGGGCGCGAATGGCAAGGCTCTATACTCGAATTCCGCTTGTTAAGGACCGATTACGATGACCTTGCACCGTTTGAGAATCTCCGGCGTCGCATGCGCGAGCTTGCTCACAGCGGCCTGTGCAACAGCCGACGAAACACCGACCACGAAAACATCGGATGGCCCGGCAGGTTCGTTCGCTCCAGGGCAGCAGCAGATCGTCCATCGCAGTGCGGACCTGGCCTACGGCCCTTGTCCACCTACCCTGCCCGGTGGGTGCGGAATGGCCGTACTGGAGGGCAACCCGCGTGCCAGCGGCCTGTTTACCCTGCGGATCCGGACCAGCGAGCCCTTCGTGATGCCTCCACACACACACCCGCGAGCGGAACGTGTAACAGTCCTGGCGGGTGAAATCCACGTTGGCTTCGGCAGATCCGTGAACAAGGTGCTGAGCACGGGCTTCTTCGCGGGCGACTATTACGTCAATGCGCCGGATGCCGTTCACTTCGTCTGGTCGGATAAGCCCACCACGGTGCAGATCACGGGCATGGGCCCCTGGGAGGTGCATCCCTATCTGCATGAAGAGTGATGGATGTTCGTGCAAGGGAACAACGAACGCTGATTTTTTCGCACAGCGTGGGCTATCAGCAACTGTGTAACAGCTGAAGGGTTTCGCCAAAGGGGGATTGGCCCATCGTTTTCCAGCCGCAGGAACAACGATGGATGAATGGCCCCCGTCCGCGAGGGCTTTGGCTTTCTCGGCTTCCATATCCGGCGCCGAGGCATACGAGGCCTGGACAAGTGGCACACCTGTACCTATCCATCGCGGAAAGCGGCTAGATCCGTGATGGCCCATGAATCGGTGGCGTCTCGTCATCAATACGCCGCATCCAGTTCGGTGACCCGACACCGGTATCGCGGCGCGAGCGTTCTTGACCATTGGACTTCGCCCGCGACGACATGTGGCTCATCGGCACAATTCCGTGGCACGAGAATTGCCTTGACGCTTCCTTCACCCGGCGTCCGCGAATCTGGCTCCAGAAATTGAACTTCAGGGGCCACAATCATGCGTTTCTCAACAACCCGGACGGCTGCCACACCGCCCGCCAGGAACTTTTGTCTTCAGCTTTCGGCCATCGCCGGCCTCGTCCTCACCCTCGCCGCCTGCGGCGGTGGTGAAGGCGGCGAGAGTGCGGTTGCCAGCGAGGCGAGCGAGCTGCTCACCACCCCCAAGCACGGGCTGCGCGTCGAGCTTCCCGAGTCGCTGATGACCCAGGGCATGAAGGTGGATCGCGCCCCCAGGCAGAGCACGGTTCCCAGCAACGTGTCGGTCAACACGGTGCTCGACAAGGTCGACGCCTACGCCGATTACTGGATCTCCACCCGCAGCCGCTGGGCCGCGCGCCGTGACATGATTCAGCCGGTCACGACGATCGTCGTCAACGATTGCACCTTTCGCTGCGCCGCATCGCCGAACGGCCTGTGCAGCGGCCAGACCGACAACTACAGCTGGACGCGCGTCAGCCTCTACACCCTGCGCCGCGCCGCCACCAAGCCGCGCGACTGGGACACCCCCGGGGCCTACTTCAAGGCCCGGCGCAGCCAGGACATGCAGGCGCTGTCCCACGGCAACAATGCCTACTGGACCGAAGACGAGCCCAACGACTACTACTGGTGCGAGCTGCGCGAAGGCAGCAACGCCATGCCCGCCCTGCTGCACGAATGGGACCACGTGCTCCCCGGTATGGACCCGCACGATCCGGCCGACCTGGCTCTGGTGCAGGACCTGCCGCTGGGCAGCTTCGACAGCGCGCTGACCATTGACGTCGACCACCTGATCGGCGGCTGACTCGCCTTGCGCGAGCACCCACCGGCCGCAGCCCCTAGCAGTCTGTCGGACTTGCCCGATCGTCACGAGATTTTCGCTGCCTGAGGCGATTGCTGGGCGATTCTGAGGAGAATAGTCGAACTATTTGACGAGGAAGCGCGTAGCAAGCGACCGCGGAGCGGAAATCGCAGTAGATCATGGTAAGTCCGACAGACTGCTGGCCTGACGATGCTCGACTGGACAACATCTAACCAGCAGCACAGCTGGCGCTAATGCCGGAGGCGGACATCAGCGAAGATTTTTCGTCACAGTTTGCGGCGGCGCGCAGCTCCGCCTGAGAGGCCCTGGCAAGGGTCGCGATGCTGCAGCGCTGTCGCGTACTTTAGTCACTACGCAATCCAGCACCCCGCCTGCATGGTGGTCCTCGCCGATCTTGCCGAACAAGGTTTGCTCGGGGCAGCGGCGCCGATAGCTGCGCGCATTCCCACGCAATCGGACTGCAGACGCGGATCCAGTCGTTTTCACCCTTGCCTGCCAAGGAGCCTTCGGCAGCTTCAGCGGAGTGAGCCTGGCCACCCGCGTGCAGCCATTGGCAGATGATTTCAAAGCGGTGCGCAGGCCGGAGCCCGCCAACCAATTGCGCTGTAGCGTCCGTCGTCCTATCTTGGGGGCGACCCATGGGAGGGCAGATCATGGCAAACGGGACGCTCAACGCTGAAGTGGGCTGGAACGACATGCCGGACTATGTGCGGCTGGCATTCACCCGCGGGACTGGAGAAAAGGTGCTGTTGCCGGCCGGTTTCCGAATGTGCAAGCTCAGCGATTTCGAGTCGCTGGCCCCGCCCGGCTCCACTGCGGCATCGCCCTGGTGGTCGCCACTTGAGCCCTATCGGCACGATGCCGGCTGGGAGCAGCGCAAACGGCTGGCGTCGCACTTCGGCGTATCGATCCGCGAGCTGTCGCGAATTCTGGTGGCGGTCAAGGAGAACTGGAACGCGATGAATTTTCTGCTCAAGGTTGAGCTGACCGCGCCGGCACATGCGTTTTTCGGAGGGGTGGCGGGCCAGGACCGGCTCGATACGGGGCAGACGAGCCGTCGCAAAGGGGGTGAGGCTAGCTCCGGTTCCAAGCGGCTGGTGGGCAGCGCCTCGCAGTTCTACATACCGAATCTGGGCACCGGCCAGCTGCGCCTGAGCGGGGTCGAATCACTCAATGCCAAGTAAGGCGACATTGCCTCTTATGTCCGGCGCCGGGCACAAGCTGGCGCGCGGAATCGGCGGACAAGGCGAGCGTCAGCTCTTTCCGCCTCGCTGACCCGGGGCGACAGGCAAGCGGTGTCCGCATCCTGGATCAGCACTGGGACGGATTCCACCCCGTAAGCAATTGGCGGCCTGCCTGCAATCTGCCGACACTCACGCGACGCAATGTCTTGACCGGCAGGCTATCCCACAGCTTCTTCCCGCGGACTGTCGCGCGCATCGCCATGGTCTGCCCCTCGTCTCCCCGCCAGCGCAGAATCCGGCAGGTCCGGTCAGAACACCCTGGTCAATTTTCGGCGCGCGGCATCAGGCCGAGGAGATGACCAGACGCTCAGCGTGAAGACAGTTCACAAAATTGTGGCCCTCTTGACGCGGATTCTTACTGAGGCGTCTTATCGCTTCGAGTTCTCGAATCCCGCCGGGCGCATCAAGAGGCTGCGTTCATATCGTCCTGAGATCCTGCCCTTTTCGATCGACGAAACTAACCGCCTCATCAGTCACGTTGCCCCCGCATACCGTGATTACCTCATTGTTCGATTTTTCAGCGACATGCGAACCAGTGAGTTGCATGGCCTTCGCCACCGTGATGTCGATTTTCGAATCCGGCGTATTCGCGTTCAGAAGGCTTGGGTGAGAGGGCAGCCAGTAGAACCCAAAACACCCGAGTCATGCCGGGATGTGTTCATGATTTCACTGGTCCACGACGCTCTAGTGCGAGTATGCAAATCCTCGGAGGCGCGGTCGGAACTCGTGTTTCCCAATCGTGACGGCAAACCAATGAGCGCCAACAATTTCGCTCGGCGCGTCTGGTATCCGCTTCTCGAGATGCTCCAGCTGGAACGGCGCAGGCCCTATCAGACGCGGCACACCGCTGCGACCATTGTGGCTGGGCGCCGGAGAGAACCCGGAATGGGTAGCGCGACCGCTGGGACATACAACGACCAAGATGCTGTTCCAAACTTACTCTCGCCACCTTGAAAATGTTCGCGGACGCGATGGCGCGCGCTTCGAGCAGTTCCTCTCCGACAGCACTCATCCACTGCGCGAGGCGGCATAGCCATGTTTTCTCGAGAAGCCGCATTCGTTTGGTCACAAAGACTGTTCCCGATAGCCCTGACCATTTCCGCTGCGGCGTTGACTGCAGATCTGGCGATACGAGACTGCTGGCAGCCTCGCATTTGGTACATCCTTGGTCTGGCAGTAATAGCGATGCCGGTTTTCGTTTACAGAGCCCGCCAAATTGGCCCATGGGTCGAAGCGCTCACCGAAGCGCAAGCCATTTCAACGACGCGATGGCTCCTGCTGTGCGATCTGTTTTACGCGGTGGGCCAGCCTTGTATCGCGGCGGCGATTATCCAGGGCCCAGCTGCTCAGATCGATGAATTGGTGACTGCGGGCGGATTCTTACAGACGTTGGCTGTGGTTTGGGCAGACACCAGGAAACTCATTACTTCCGCTCATCAACGCTGGAAGGAGGGTTAATCATGCCGCATGGACGTCACATGCCCGGAGCCGCGCGCTATCAGGAAAACCCACGCCACATAGCTCTGGTGCGCCGTATGGAGATGGGCAAATCACTCCGCCGCAACTTCAAAAAAAGATTGCGAACTGACTTCCTACCAAGCTTCTCCTACCACTGTCTTGGATTAGCGATGAAGGATTTCGACGACAGGTTTATCACGTTATTTGAGGTGATGGCGCTTACTTCTCTGAGCCGAACCACCATTTATCGGCGGGAATCGATCGGGCAGTTTCCGAAGCGGGCCCGACTGGGTAAGCACCAAGTTGCGTGGCGACTTCGGGAAGTTGAGGCATGGGCCAAGACACAACGCGTTATCGATGGGAGGGCCAAGCAATGGAAAACTCGAATTCCAAGTCAGGGAGTTTGGAACCGTCCGGTTTCGAACCGCCCGGCTCTAAACCTCTCGAAGCAAAACAGCCGTCCCAAAAGGGTGGTCGCCCGCCAAACAATGACGACCATGAGCTTGCGAAAATCGCCGTCGCGTTTGCCGATGACCTGGGCGGCCTGCCGACTCTGGAGGCGGTCATGACTGCAGGAAATACGAGCAAGGTGCGTGCGGGAAAAGCGATTGTCCATGGACAGGCACTGGAACAGATCCAGCTGCCCCATGAAACTTGCTTCCGCCTGGCGAAAATTTACTCAGCATTCGAAGCACTCGCGAAGCAACAGGTCATACACGCTGCTGACGATATGATCGCCCAGGCATTGGACCGAGCGACCCAGTCGGAGATGGCGGCGATGGAAGCGCGAGAACATGTTGAAAAGGCACTCGGCGAGGTCGAACTCCAGCAGATTGAGAACAGGCTGGCCGACAAGCAAATCAAACGACTGCAAGGCAGTACCGATGCTCTCGCTTCGGAAAACGCGCTGCTGAAGGCAAAGGCGGACAAGTTCGAGGCTCTCTGTACCGAGCAGAGCAACATTATTCAGCAGCTCATCGCGCAGCGAGGGAATCCTGAAAATAATACCGCCGCCTGAATGGCGGGCTAGTGGAAACCGTCAAACAGCTGAGATCGTCACTTGAATCGAAGTCTCTTGCCATTGATTTCCACGAGGACATCTAACCCTCAAGCACACTCAGGGCCGGCGAAATCAAATACGTGTCGGCCGCATTGGCTTGCATGCGCTCGGCCACATCGCGCCATGTACGCAGCGCTGCGCGAACTTCATCAATAATGTCATTGGCGTCGGGGATCTTGAGCCCGAACATACCGGCCACATCACGCACCGTCTCTACGCTTGGATCGGCCGAATGGCCATCGATCGTAATGGCATGTTCCAGCTTGTCTGGTGCGGGGTTCATATCGTAGGCCGGTGAGAGCTTCACGCCCTGCGGCCCCGCCAGGAAGCCATGATTGCGCAGGTGGTCATCACGATTGCCTGCCAGCACGTTAAACGCCATCCGCCGATAAAGCTGCACCCGATCGGCTGCGATTGTATCGGGATCACCGTAGTCATCGAGCGCCTGCAGTATGTCCAAGTAGCTGGCATCCTCGCCATCCGTCTTGCCCGCCAGCGTCATCGCCGACAGGAAGTGCCGGCGGCGATCTCCCTCACGGTCGAATCTCACGGCCAGAAACGTATGGTGATGACTGCTGAAGCGCAGAGTGTCACAGGGAGCCACATCAATATCGGCCTTGTCGGCCAGTTCGGCGTAAATTCGCTCCCAGAGACCAACATCGTAGTCGTCCTCCCGTGCCGGGAATTTGGCGACACACAGCTGGCCGTCGATGTTGGTGACATTGGCTTTCGGCCTGGCGCCGCCCAGCGAGCTGCCAGGAGCCACCAGAATCCGCGTCCACTGCCGGATCGCGTCGATATCGTCATCAAGGATAGCCTGCTGCAAAGACAGCGCTGCCGTCTCCAGCTCACGAATCCGTGTCATCGGTGGAATCGGGGTCGGACTGTTGTCGATGAATTCACCCGATGCGGGGTCAACAAAGCGAATCGCGCCTTGGCGAGTGGCGTCCTGGACCTGCAGGAGGTAATCCCATTCAGTCAGGGTTCGAGCCCTTTTCTCTTCAAGCGCCTGGCGCCTCTTCATCAGCATTCGCCCCCAGCGATCGGGCGATGAATCTGAGAAGGCTCCGAACATCCGGCTCTGTCTCTCCGGCCACTGTCGGCCGAGAAACGGGCCAATATCCGGCCCGAGCAGAAGGGGCCGAGCCAAGGCTTCCCGAGCGAGTTCAAAGCTTGCGACCGGGCGCTCGTTGTACAGTGTCCCAAGGGGATGAAGATGCCCATCAAGCTCCAGGACGACACCCACTTCTGGCAGTGAGTGACTATCCACGGACGCGCTTCTTGGTAACGATGTTGGCGTCCTGAAGATCGCGGCCGAGCTTGTCATCCGCAGCCAGCGCATCGATGTCTTCTGAGAGGCCGTACACACTGAGAAGTCGTAAGACGACATCCAGTGACACTGTGGCGTCACCGTTTTCGAATCGAGAAAGGGTCGATGGCGACGTTCTCGCTCTTGCTGCTGCGGCCTTGCCTGTGATCATTCGTCGGCGCCTGGCCAGTGCAAAACGCTCCCCTAGCGCCTTAGCCTGGCGCTCCAGCTTGGGAGTCAATGGAGCTTTTGGAGTCTTCACGGAGCCTCCTAAATTTCATAAGTGAGTGATAATAGCTAATAAGAGCCTATTTATGAAAATTACACCGCCGAGAACGGGTGTCTCGGGGCCCGGCCCGGCGCCTCCTCACGCTCGACCGGCTTGCCAGCCTCACGGCCACCGGCCGGTTTTCCAGTGTCCCGGACAGCATCTTTACGGACTCCTGATATGGATTGACCTGTCAACTACTGTCATTTTCTGCATGTGTTTGTGTGCACTTGGAACAGGACACGACAGGCTTGCTGCGACGGTGGATCAATCTGATATGCGTG
>JBFIIN010000103.1:0-9696 GCA_041601225.1 Oceanococcus sp. | reverse complement strand
GCGCTCATCCCGGGCCTGTGCCCAGAGCCGCACCACGGTCGGCGTCATGCCAAATTCCAGGGTCGAGAAGGCCACGCTGCCGCCGAGCAGGATGGCCCAGGCCGCGAACATTTCGGTGCCCAGGGTCTGCATCAGCAGTGGAATTCCGGCCAGGCCAATGAACAAACTGGCAATTCGCGCGCCCATCATCCAGGGCGCCCCCGCAAGGCCGCCGGCGGCGGACTGCGCGTTATCAGCGACCGGTCTTGACGACATGCCTGATGGCCTGCACACAGCCCTCCACAACCGCCGGCACATCGAAGTGGGCGACATGCTGCCGGGCCGCGCGCCCCATTTCACGCAAGCGCGCGGGTTCATCTGCAAAGCTCGCCATCAGCTCCGCCATCCGCGCAATATCGCCGAGTGGGAATACCGCGCCGGTTTGGTCCGTAATGATCAGGTCCTCATGGCAACCCACATGATCGCTAACCAGGGCTGGGCGACCGGCCGCCATGGCCTCGTTCACCACCAGTCCCCAGGTTTCCCCCGCATCCGACGGTAGAACCAGACAATCACAAGCAGCATAGGCCGCGACGATCTCGCCCTGGTTCAGAAATCCGCAAAAATGCACCGGCAGGTCCCGGGCCAGTTCCTTGCACTGCCCCAGCAGGGCGCCGTCGCCGACTACCAGCAAACGAATATCGCGTTCCGGCGCCAGCTCCTTGACCCGGCGCAGCGCCCGGATCGGGTCCTGGGGACGCTTCTTGTCCTCCAATTTGCCGCAAAACAGAAAGCACACCGCGTCCTGCGCTATGCCCCGACTTTCCCGGAATACTCTGCGTCGCTCGGCGACCGTTTCCGCCGGCGCGGCGAAGCGCTGATTCTCCACCCCATAGGGGGCGGGAAACAGCCGTTGCTCGGGCACCCCAAGCATCCGGTAGTAGCGCCTGTTGGCGCTGCCGATAGTCAGGAAGGCGGCGTACTGCGTGAACAGTACGCGATGCAGCAGACGCAGCCACCAGGGCCTTTTCCGCAAGCCATTGGCCTCGCCCCGCACCACACAGGGAATGCCAGCCAGGCGCGCGGCCAGCAAAGCCTGCAGCACCACCTTGAAGCCCCAGCCATTGACAATCACGACATCCCAGGCGCCCCTGCGCAGGGCGCGCCGAATGCCCGGCGTATCGCAGCCGGCAAAGCGCGCGACCTCGGGATGGCGCGCCACATTCTCCAGTTCGGTGAACGCATAACCGTCCAGCAAGGGCAAATCCCACTCGAAGGACACCCCGAAGCCCACGCCCTGCTGCTCGGCGCTCGGCAGCATGGCGTAGAACACATGCAGATCTATTTCGGGCAGTTGCCCCAGTTGGCGAATCCACGGCACCTGATACTGCACCGGGTGCGTGCTCACCAGGGCGACCCGCAATGGGCGGCTCATGGACGGCGCGCCCAGGCGCATTGCCAGGCCAGCCACATCGCGCGCAATTCGCCAAGAAATTTGATCGGTATGCACCAGGGATGACGCAGATGGTGGCGCGTGCGCACCTCGCGGAAGGGCCGCAGGACATGCACCTTCAGAACATCGCGAATTCGGCCATGCATCAGGGCGAAATAGTAGTCGCCCATACCATGCAGGGGCGAAGCCGAGCACAGATGGTCGCCCTGGCTGCGGGTGCCGCCGCGCTCGGCGCGCAGGTGATCGATACTGGCCCGCGGCTCAAAGCGGATGCGCCCACCGGCACGGACCAGGCGCCGGGCGAAATCGGTTTCGAACCGATAGGCCGAGCCCAGGTAATTCTCATCAAAGCCCCCGATCTGCAGCGCGCGCTCACGGCGCACGCACAGGTTCCCGGCCATGACATTGGCGATCTCGGCCGGTTGGGCGGAATTGAACGGAAAATCCAGACAGGCCGAAAACCCGTCCTTACGCCAGGCTGGAGGCTCCGGATCGGGCTTTTGTCCCGGCTGCAGGACCTGGCCGGCAACCGCCCAGATGCCTTCGTTTTCAAGAGCCGCCAGGTGGGCCCCCAGCAAATCCCCGGGCAGGCGTATGTCATCGTCCAGAAACAGCACATGGGCCGAAGTCGCGGCCCTCAGACCATGATTCATGGCCGGCACGATCGCCGCATGCGCGCGCGTCAACCAGCGAATCTTCCCCTGCGCATGCCAGCCGGCAAGCCGGTTGCGCGTGTGCGCATCGTGTTCTTCGGTCTGATCGACCAGGATAATCTCGGCCGGCGCCGGCGCGCAGGCCAGGAGCTGCTCCACGGTATCCAGCAACACTTCGCCGCGCTGATAGGTCGGGATGACGACCGACAAGGGACAGGGCGTTTGTGGATTGGGCCTTTGCATCAGAAATTCGCGGCGGTATCGCCGGGTTGGCGCCGCTCCAGCAGTTCTGCATAGAACCCGGCCAGCGACTCGCCAAACCGCAACCAGGTATATGCGCGCGCGGCAAGCTGTGCTCGCGCCGCGACCGCCGCCAATTCTTCCGGGTCGGCCTGCAATTTCTCCAGGATGGAGCAAAAGCCATCCACGTTCCCCGGCGCGACCAGATAACCGGTCTGGCCGTGGGCGACGAAATCACGCATACCGCCCTCATCGGAGCAAAGCACGCACAGGCCGCGCGCCATCGCCTCCAGTGGCGCCTTGCCGAAACCCTCGTAAAAAGAGGGAAACAGGAAAACCTGGTGGGCATCGAGCAGCTCGCGCAGTTTGGCCAGAGGCTGCCAATCGACCAGTTCAACCCGGCCCGCAATCTCGGGCGCCAGCAAGGCGCGAATCGCGCCATGGTGCTCCGCCGCAGCGACCCAGCTCATGCTGACCTGCGGATGCCGGGCGAGGAAGCGATTGGCCACCTGGGCAACGATCCCCGGCGCCTTGAAAGCGCTGAACTGGGCGACATGGATCAGCCGGCGCAAGGGCCCCACGCGCGCTACGGGCGCGGGCTCCAGCAGGTCCTGGGCGACACCGTCGGCAATGGCGGCCACCCGCCACGGCTCCAGGGGATAGCGATCCAGCAAGTAGTCGCGGTCCAGAGTTGAGCCCACCAGGATGCCATCGGCATAGCGGGCGATCGCGTCCCAATGCCTGTCGAGACGCCGGGCCATCCAGGCCTGAATCGCGCTGCGCATGCCAGCGGCGCCCTCTGCCTCCCGGGTCCAGGTCGCCATGACCTCGTTGAAGCGCAATTCCACCCCATGGCTGCGATTGACGAATACGCCCGGGCGCTGGCGGCGCCGGTGCTCAATCGCCGCCAGATGCGCATGGGGCTGACTGAGCTGAATGACGTCGTAGTCCCGGTTGGCGGTATGCGTGCGCACGACGCTGCGATAGCGGCGGGGCAACTCGAGCAGGTAGTGCAGATTGCCGTGCGCGATCCTGCGCCCCAGCTGCTCACTCCAGAACGAATCCACGTCATGGCCCAGCGCCGCCAGCGCCTGTGCCCCATGCAGTACCGTACCGCCCGCCCCGGAATTGGGATCGGCCGGCACATCGGCACCCGTCAGCACCCGCAAAGTTCTATGCGTGTTCACGCCATTCCTGCAGCGGGCCAAACCCGCCATTCGATTCCTGAGCTGGAAGCCCGCTGCGCATCAATGCCATGTCGCGGGCACCTCACGCCCCAATATGCCGCCGAGTTCGGCCAGGTCTTCAGCCAGCACAGCGCGCAGCCGCGCCTGGAGCTGCGGAGCCGCCGCCTGGGGCCGGGCCAGGGTCAGGCGATCATAAAAACTGCCGAGCAGCGGGCGTAGCGCAAGCCGCACCGATTCCGGCACGATGTTCCGGACCCCGCGACCAAGGCGGGCCATCGCGGTCCCGCGGCTCACCCGGGTCACGTTGGCCTGCGCCACGGGACGGTCCGGCGCGAATGGTACAGACAGATCAAGAAACGCGGCGGTATCCGAAAGCAGCCGCGCCGGCTCATTGCGCAAGTCATCCGTAAACCAGACCCTGCAGGAATCTTCCGGCAGGGCCGCCAGCCACGGCTTGAGATGGTGGGCGTAGCAGCTGTTGTGCAGATATCTGAAGTTCCAGTGCTCGTCGTAAAAGCGCCGCGCGTATTGATGCGCGACAAGCTCACCGCTGCCCAGATCCATTTCGATGTTCTGGCTCTCCGCCGCCAGGGCGGCGGCCAGGTCCGCCGCGCCTGAAAGGCAGCGGAAGGCCTGACTCAGACTGCGCCGCTCGATGCCGCTCGCCGTCATATGCCAGAACGCCGAAATGGCACGCGCTACCGGATCACGCAACAGGACCAGGACTTTGAGCGGCTGATCCTGCGCCAGTTTGACGATCCGCTCGCGCGAGGGCGGATTCACCAGGTACACCTGCGACGCGTCGAGTCGATAGCCTGCCACAGTGCCGGCCCAGCATTTGGCGTAGGCCGGCAGGCGGCTGGCTTCATCGCGGCAGCCGAGTATGTTGGGTTCCTTGGAGTGCGCAAGCGCAATCTGCGGGTGCGCGGCCAAAAGCTCGGCAAAGCTCGTGGTGCCGCTCTTTTGCGCGCCGATCAGAAACAGATTCGGGTACATGAGCTTGGCCACGCCGCTCATGGACGGGACCTGCATGCGCCGCTGCCCGGGCTCGGGACCTGATTCACGACGGTTTTCTCGATTCGAGGACCAGCTCCGGTTTGGCGGTGCGCGGGGCCAGCCCCGGAATCAACTGCCAGACCAGGCCACGCAACAGCGCCAGCCAGCCGCGCCAATGCCAGGGCCGGCGTCGCAGCAGCTGCCCCAGGTAACGAAATCCGCGCGCATCAACCCGCCCCAGCAAACTGACGGCAATGAAGTACAGGGCATCATCCACGGACCGCCGCCGACCGGGCTCTGCTTTGCTCAGCCGCGCCTGGGCCGAGACGCGCTCGGCCTCGGCCAGCGCGGCCGCTTCTGACTGGCCTGCCAGGCGGGCCTGACGACAGGCTCGCCCCAGATCCCCGAGCTGCAACTGCACATCGCGGCGCGATGCCGAAATGGCATTGGCCGCCAGACGATGCACATACAGCACTTGCGGCGCATAGGCGATGCGACCGCGCTCGGCCAGGCGCAGCCACAAATCGGAATCCTGCGCGTAGTAAAACTCCGCGCGGTAGCCGCCGACCGCGTGATAATCCTCAGCCCGGAACATCACGGTGCCGTGGATAGGGCCCATGCGCTCATGCAGCAAACGGCGCGTCGCTTCCGCAGATCCCGGAAAATCACATTTTTCGTAGAGCAGCTCATCCCCCGGCCCGATTACGCGATAGCCCGACGAGGCCATCACCAGCCCGGCGTCGGTGTCCAACATCTGCTGCAGTTGCTGCAGCCGTCCGGGCAGGGACAGGTCATCGTCATCCTGGCGCGCGATATAGCGACCTTGCGCGGCGGCACAGGCGCTTATCAGAGCCCGCGTCAACCCGGCATTTTCCTGCTCGATAATGCGCAGCCGCGGATCCGTCGCCGCATGGCGGCGCAGCACTTCAGGTGATTCGTCACTGGACCCGTCATCCACGATGACAAATTCGAACTGGACGCCATCCTGAGCCTGGATCGAATCCAGCGCGTCCGCCAGATAACGGGCGCCGTTATAGACGCCCATGACGACGCTGATATCTGGTTTGGGCATGCTTTCAGGAAGTTCCGGCCAGGCTTTTGAAGTGGGCGCGAACCTGCAATTTCATCGATTCAGGACGCGCCAGAAGCCAAGTATAACTTGGCGCGCCACTCCGGACCCGCCCTGCGGGGGCCTCCACGGCCTGGCGATTGCGGACGATGCGGCTGGCCTACTAAGCTTGGGCATGGCCGACACCGGACTGTATCCAGCCGCGGCCCGCTCCCCTTGCTACCCACGAGTGCGCATGCTTCCGTCCTTCGTCACCATAGGCGCCATGAAATGTGCGACCAGCACCTTGCATGTCTATCTGGCGCAGCACCCGCAGATCTGCATGTCGGCGGTCAAAGAGCTGAATTTCTTTTGCGACCCCGCCACCTACGCGCGGGGACCCGCGTGGTACGCATCACAGTTCGCCGATGACCGGCCCATAGCCGGGGAGTCCTCGCCCCGCTATTCGAAACGTCACCTGGTCCCGGAAACCGCCAGCCGCATCGCTAAGCTGCTGCCTGAGGCCAGACTTGTCTATCTGGTGCGCGACCCGGTCGCGCGCTTCGTCTCCAACTACATCCATCTGCTGTCAACGGGGCTGGAATACCGCCCGCTGGAAAAGCTGCTGAACGCGGGTGACGCCATGGGCGAAATCGTGTTGAACAACGGGCGCTATCTTTACCAGCTGGAGGCCTACCTGGAGCATTTTCCGCCTGAGCGCATTCTGGTCGTGCGCACCGAAGATCTGGCCAGCGACCCGGCCCAGACTCTGCACACGGTATTGAGCTTCCTGGGCGCGGACCCCGCACTCATGCCCGCTTTAAGCGAGCGTCGCCTCAACCCGGGCCGGGAGCGTCGCATGCCCCGCGCCTGGGGTCGCCGCGCGGGGCAACGCTGGCCCCGCGTCGACGCGCTGCTACGCCGCCTGCCCCGCAATCTGGGGTATCGGCCCGTACCACCCGTGGCTTTGAGCGCTGCGGAGCGCGCATGGTTACAGGCCTATTATCAGCCGGAGAATGCGCGACTGGCCCAGTTCCTGGGCCGCGAGTCCATGGATTGGCCGGACTGATCCGGCGCCATGGGGCTAAGGCTTGAGCCAGCGGCTCAGGCGACTCATATTGCGCATTCCGAACAGGGCGACCAGTGCACCGTAAACAAGGAGCTCCAGGCGATCACGCCGGCTCCGCGCGGTCGCGCGTGACATCATCAGGCCGAGACCATGCTCATGCGCCATCCCCAGTTGCGCGGCCTGCCGTGCGCCGGCGAATGCCCAGCGCGAAAAGTGCCGCATCTCGGGCGCCAGCGGAGACAGGCCAACCGCGCGCGCGGCCTCGAGCAGAGTTTGCTGGAGCTGCGTTTGCGCCGCCACCCAGCTGGCATTGAGTTCCAGTTGGGTCAACCGTGGTCCGGCATGGTCACGATGTTCCGATACCGCTTCGTTGCACCAGACCAGAGGCACGTCCAGGGCCGCGGCGCGGGCTTCATATTCCCAGTCCTCGGAAATCGGCATGGACTTCCAGCTACCAACGGCATCGCAGACACTGCGGCGAAACAAAGGCGTATCGGTACACCACCAGCGATCCAGCAGCAGCGCGGGCAGCAAGCGGTCCCGGGCCTGCCCGGTGCCCTTGCAGGGCTCGGCAAGTACGGCCCCATTCGCATCGATCAGGCGCGTCACACCATAGGCAATCCCGCATTCCGGCCGGGCTTGCAGCGCCGCGACCTGGCGCTCGAACTTGCGCGGCAGCAGCCGATCATCGCTGTCCAGGTACTGGATAAACTCGCCGCGCGCCTGTAGCCGACCGGTTTCGCGAGCCGCCGCAACGCCGGAATTTGCTTGCTGGATCACACGGATTTCCGGGTGCGCCGCAGCCAGATCCCGCGCGCGCGCGACGGTGCTGTCCGTCGAACCATCATCAACTACCAGAATTTCGATGGGTCGATAGCTCTGCGCCAGCACGCTGGCGACGGCCTCGACCATCAGCTGCGGACGGTTGAGGACGGGCACGATGCAGCTGACCAGCCCGGACTCGACCGCCCTGCTCACGGCGCCGTCCACTGCGCCTCGTCCAGATACAAGGGAAGCTCGAAGCGCTCCCATACGGCCCGCACCCGGCCGAGCTCCGCGCCAGCCAGCCGCTGGCGCCAGCCGTTTACAAGCTCGGAGCTATCGCGCCGCACATCGTGGGGTCGGTGGCCTTTGGAGCGCTGGCGGCCCGCACTCAATTGTTGCTGACGGACGATTGTCCGCTCATCGCGCGGCAGGCCCAGTTGGCGATGCAGATTGTCAAAATAGGCCATGGGATCGGCAGCGGCCTGCTCAAATTGCACCGGCCGCATTCCTGGATTGCGCTGGACATAGCCCCACAGAATTCTGGAAATGCAGGCATGCACCAGGGCCGCGTCCTGCACCGCATCGCTGCCGTCAGCACTTTCCAGCAGCGAGCGCAGATCAGCGAACCAGTCGGCCATCAATCGCTCGTCCGCCAGGAATTGCTGGATCAGCGGTGCGCTGGGCCAGTTCAGACGCGTCACGCTTTCAACAAAGGCGCCCGGATGGCGGAACAGCGCCAGCACCTCGAAATCAAAATGCCGGTGCAGGGACTCACTGGCCAGGCAGGCGATGGGATCCTTGATCAGCACCCGCTTGATCGGACAGGGCAGCCAGCGCAGGGGCAATACGGGCCAGTCCGCGTGCGGCATGGCCAGCGCGCGGCGATCCCGGCCGCGCAGGATTCCGCTGATCAGCCGTTCCAGCCGCGGCGGCGGCCGATCCCCGGGCGCATAGCTGTACCACTGGTCCCAGCAGCCCCGATAGGGCGCCGTGGGTTCATGCACATGCCATAAGCCGGTGGCGGCGAGCATATGACCGAACCAGGTCGTCCCCGTGCGATGCGCGCCGGTCACCAGTATGGGCTTGCCCGCAGGCACGGCGCGCAGGCGCTGCAAGGCATCCGGCAGGGCCGCCCAGGCCGCCAGATTGCGCCCCAGAAAAAGCTTCCAGGACACCGGCGCAGCCGCGGGGTCAGCCATCGTGCGTCAGCGCGGCCAGCAGGCGCCGATTCAGGGCGCGCACCCCGGGCACCAGAAAATACAGCAGCTGGCTCAGTGGGTCTTCAAACCACCGCGCGTCATAGCGCACGACGGTGGCCCGCGCGCTGTCCTGGCGCACCCCATTGCCACGCCCGACATGGCTGGACAACGGTTGCGCCGGCAGAGAATGCGGGACATCCAGGCCCAGGGCGCGATAGATCCGCCCGAGTTCGGCATCGGGGTTCCAGCAGAATTGCTCGTAACTGACGGGCAAGACCTGGCAATTCAGGTCCTGCAGTCCGGCCAGGACCTGCGCGTTCAGGCCCTGCCACAGACGGAAATGGCGCACGGTGCCAAGCAGGCCCAGCTCCGCGCGGCGGCGGGCGGCTGAGCCGCGCGGATCGCGGAACAAATGCAGGACCAGCACCTGGGTTCCCGCCAAAGCGCCGCCGGCACAGGTCGCAGCGAGCAGGCGCGGCAGGGTGGTCAAACTCTTGGACGAATCCACGATGACCGTGCCGGGGCCGTGAAACTCCCGCACCTGGTCGAGCACCGCGCGATAGCGCTGGGCGTAGTCGGCCCCAGCATCGGCTTCCAAGTGGCTGACCAGCTTGGCCCAGAACGGGCAATCCGCCAGAGATTCGCCGCAGGAACAGGGTATGGCCCGAATCCGCGCCGCGCCGCGACGTTGACGCGCGGCTTCCAGCAACATCTTGTCGACTTCGCCCAGACCTTCAACCTGCGGATGCCGCCCCAACTGCAGGGTCAGCAGCGTGGACCCGCAATAGGTGTCGCCCAGCACATAGATAATTCGATCGGGCGCGCTCATGCGGTGGTTCCAGCCCGCAGTCGCGCGATGCGCTGCTCTACCGGTTCGGCCAGGCGTTGCCGCAGCAGATCCTGATTGCGGTGGCCACTTTCCTTCTTTGGCGCGGGCGGGTGCCACAGGTGCAGCATCGGCAGCCAGGCACCGGCCAGCATGCGCCGACTCTGCAAGCGATTGAGAAATTCCAGGTCTTCCCCGCCCCAGCCCTCAAAACTTTCGTCATAGCCGCCAATTTCCGCGAACACATCGCGCCGGACGATCTGGCACAGACCGGGATTGTT
>JBFIIN010000102.1:0-9718 GCA_041601225.1 Oceanococcus sp. | reverse complement strand
GGTTCACAACTGGCAGATCGCTCTGTTTGATCCGCGGGCGGCCGCCGATGTGTGGCAAGACGACAGTTCCGTGCGTATCGCGTCGACCTATATGCCCAAAGGGCAGGTCACGCCGGTTGAGGGTGGGTTCAGATTCAGCGGTCGCTGGGGTTTTTCCAGCGGGATTGATCACTGCCAATGGGTGTTCCTGGGCGGCCTGATTTTTGCCGAGGGCCAGGCTCCGGAATACCGGACCTTCTTGTTGCCGCGCGAAGACTTCGAGGTGGTGGACACCTGGAACGTAATTGGCCTGAAGGGCACAGGCAGCAACGATATCGTGGTGAACGATGTGTTCGTCCCCGAATACCGGACCCACAAGGCGTCGGATGGTTTCATGGGCACCAATCCGGGTCGCGAAACCTTCAGTTCGGATCTGTACAAACTGCCCTTCGGGCAGATCTTCGTGCGTGCGGTATCGACCGCTGCGATCGGGGGTTTGCAAGGCGCGCTGGACAGTTTCATTGATTTTGCCAAGGTCCGGGTCGGTGACATGGGCAGCAAGACCGCCGAGCAGGCGCCGGCACAGCTGGCTGTGGCTGAAACGGCGGCCGCGATCGACGAAATGAAGTTGGTGCTGAATCGCAATTTCCAGGTGCTGATGGACCGGATTCGCGCGGGCCAGCCGCTGGACGACATCAATCAACGCCTGTTTTTCAGGCATCAGGCTGCTCAGGTCGTCGACCGCTGTGCCCGGCACGCCTACCAGCTGTTCTCTGCCTGCGGTGGGCGCGGAATATTTTCCGACTTTGCCTTGAATCGTTTCATGTTGGATATCTATGCAGCACGTGGTCATTACGCCAACAATCCGGAACAGTTTGGGCGAAATTACGGGATGGTCACGCTCGGCAAGGAAAATGCCGACTTTTTCATCTGAGGAGCGGGCCGGACATGACTCAGATTTGGGATCAAGAGTACGACGTACTGGTGGTGGGATCCGGTGCGGGCGGCATGACCTCGGCGCTGTGTGCGCACGACCGCGGCCTTTCCGCGCTCCTCATCGAAAAAACTGATCAATATGGCGGAACCAGTGCGGTCTCAGGCGGCGGCATCTGGGTGCCCTGTAACGATCAGATGGAAAAGTTGGGCTGCGCCGACAGCTTCGCTGAGGCGAAGGCCTATGTGGAACTCCTGACGGAAGGCGAGGTGGAGCCGCGGCGGCTGGACACGTATCTCAAGCGTTCGCATGAGATGGTCAGTTACATGGCCAAGCGCTTCAAGGTGCGCTTCAAATCGATCTCAATTTACCCGGATTATTTTCCCGACAAGCCTGGCGGCAAGCCTGGTTATCGCACCATGGAGCCGGTGGATTTCGATGCGGCGAAGCTTGGTGCTGAATTTGAGCGGCAGCGGCCCCCTTATCCCGGCACCTTGATGATGGGGCGGATGGCCATGAATCAGGTCGAGGCGCATGCCATGTTGTGCCGGACCGCGGGCTGGATACCGCTGTTCATCCGGCTGGCGGTTCGCTACTGGACGGATTTTGCCTGGCGGCGGCGCACGTGGCGCGACCGGCGTCAGGTGCTGGGACAGGGGCTGGTGGCCGCGCTGCGCTATGCCATGCTCAAGGAGGACTTGCCGCTGTGGCTGAATACCGGCCTGGACGAGTTGATTACCGAGGGCGATCGCGTCGTCGGCGCCAGGGTCAGCCGTGAAGGCCAGACCGTGCACATCCGCGCCCGCAAGGGCGTCGTGCTGGCCTGCGGTGGCTTCGAGGCCAACCAGCAGATGCGCGAGAAATATCTGCCGGCCCCCACGGACAAGAGCTGGAGCATTGCGCCGGGCATCAATGAAGGTGACGGAATCCGGGCCGGCCAGAAACTGGGCGCGGCTACGCGCTTCATGGATCTCACCTGGGGAACGCCTTCCGTTGTGGTGCCAGACTCTGGTTGGGCCAGCGGCCTGTTTGTGGAGCGCGCATTCCCGTACGCAATCATGGTAAATGGCCAGGCCAAACGTTTCTGCAACGAAGCGGGACCCTATACCGAGGTCGTATATTCGATTTATCGCGACCATCAGAAAACCGGCTGCACGGTACCCTGCTGGTTCATTTGCGATAGCGATTACCGCAAGAAATATCCGCTGGGACCGATCATGCCACCGGCCTTGCAGCCCGATAGCAAGATCCCCGAGTCATGGAAGGGGGAGATCTTCTTCAAGGCCGACACGCTCGCAGAATTGGCCGGTCAGCTTGGCCTGGATGCCAGCCAGCTTCAGGCGACGGTGGACCGCTTTAACGACCAGGCCATCAGGGGTGTGGATGAGGATTTTGGCATGGGCGAGAACCTGTTCGATACCTATTACGGCGATTCCAGTGTCAAGCCCAATCCCTGTATGGGGCCGATTGACAAGGCGCCGTACTATGCCCTCAAGGTCCTGCCCGGCGAACTGGGCACCAAGGGCGGCCTGGACGCCGATTACGCAGGCCGGGTCATGCGTGACGACGGCAGCATCATCCCCGGGCTTTACGCCGTCGGGAATTGCTCAGCGGCAGTGATGGGCAAGACCTATCCCGGTCCCGGTGCAACCCTGGGGCCGGCAATGACCTTCGCCTATCTGGCATGCGAAGACATGGCCAAGGCGGACGTCGACGCCGCGGATGCCGTAGCGACCGCCGCCTAGGACCCAAAATGGGCAGAACGGCCCTGCTGCTCATTGGCGCTCTGCTGGCCGTTCCAGCGCTGGCGCTGCAACCTGATCAGGCGCTCAGCCCGGTCCAGATCGGGATGCTGAAGATTCTGGGCGGGCAGATGCTGGTGATCGCCTTGCTGTGTTTCGTGGTCAGTGAGTTGACCAAGAACTACAGTCAGGTGGACAAGCTCTGGAGCATCACCCCGGCGATCTACGCCTGGACAGCGACCCTGCAGGGTGGGATGGACCCGCGGATGATCGTGATGGCCGGCCTCATCACGGTGTGGGGAATTCGCCTGACCTACAACTTTGGCCGCATGGGCGGCTACAGCTGGAAATTCTGGGAAGGCCATCAGGATTATCGCTGGGATCATGTGCGCAAGAACCCGCCCCTGGACCGGGATTGGGCGTGGCGGTTGTTCAATCTTCTGTTCATTTCGCTATACCAGCATGCGCTCCTGCTGCTTATCACCTTACCCATCGTCGTGGTGCACGGAGCCGGGCAGGCGTTGGGCTGGGTGGACCTGGTATTGGCGAGCCTGCTGCTCGCTCTGGTGGTGTTTGAAACGATCGCGGACCAGCAGCAATGGCGATTCCAGACCGAAAAGCATCGACGCCTAGCCCTGGGTGGGGATTTGCCCGAAGCCTATGCCAGGGGATTCATCGCCAGTGGCTTGTGGGCACGTTCGCGGCACCCCAACTACTTCGCCGAACAATCGATCTGGGTCGCGTTCTTTGCGTTCAGTCTGGCGGCGGGCGTGGGTCTGAACTGGAGCGTGGCGGGTTGTGTCCTGCTGATCCTGCTGTTTCAGGGCAGTTCGCGGCTGAGCGAAAGCATATCGGCGGGCAAGTATCCGGCCTACCAGGACTATCAGCGCAAGGTTGGACGTTTCCTGCCGCGCTTGTTCTGATCCATGGCGGCCCGCGCCGGGTCAGGCCAAGCTTGCAACATCCGGCAAGGGTTCCAAGCCCTCGCGCAATGAGCCGGTGAGTGACGCGAACAACTCGGCCGCCGGCTGCGCGCGGCCAAACAGATAGCCCTGGCCTTTGTCGCAGCCACGCTCTCGCAAGAAGGCCAGTTGTTCGGGCGTTTCTATGCCCTCGGCCACAATGGTCAGGCGCAGGGAATGCGCCATGGCGATGATCGCGGAAACCACTGAGGCGTCGTTCTTGTCGACCGTAATGTTGCGAATGAAGGAGCGATCAATCTTCAACACGTTGATCGGGAATTTGGTCAGATAGGACAGACTCGAATAGCCGGTGCCGAAATCGTCAACGGCAATGTTGACGCCGAAATCGCGGAGTTCCCTGAGCATGTCCGCGACCTCGGCGTAGTCCTTCACGAGCACACCTTCAGTGATTTCCAGGGTCAGGGCATCGGGTTCGAGTTGGTACGCGGTCAGCGTTTTTCTGACCTCCTCAAACATGGACCGCCGCCAGAACTGGCGTGGCGAGACGTTGACGGAAATTTCGAAGTGCGGATCAAATTCCCGGCGGATGCGGCTGGCTTCAAAGCAAGATTGCGCCAGAACCCAGCTGCCGATCTCCAGGATGTCGCCGGTTTCCTCCATGATGGGGACGAATACGTCCGGCGAAATGGGTTCCCGATTGGTGGGCAACCAGCGCAGCAAGGCTTCCGCGGCAATGATGCGGCCATCGCCGATGGCAACCAGAGGCTGCAGATGAACCCCGAATTCATCGTGCAGTCGGGCGTTGCGCAGTTCGGCTTCCAGGGTCACCCGGTCTTCCAGGCTCTTGCGCAGATCTTCGTCAAAGGATCGAAAGGTCCCGCGCCCGGAATCCTTGGCGGTGTACATGGCGATGTCGGCGTTTTTGAGCAAGGTCGGATAATCATGACCATGATCCGGGAACATGCTGATTCCGATACTGGGCGTGACGTGAAGCTCCTGACTCTCGATCGTGACCGGTTGCGACACGCTTTCGATGATCTTGCGGGCGACCTGCGAGACCACCTGGAAATCCTCGGCATCGGGCACGACGATGACGAACTCATCTCCCCCCGTCCGGGCGACGGTGTCGCGCTTGCGCAGGCAACCGTTCAACCGCACGGCGATTTCCACCAGGAGCCGGTCGCCGATTTCGTGACCCAGCGAGTCATTGATGCGCTTGAAATGATCCAGGTCGAGCATAAGCAGCCCGACCTTTCCGCCCTTGCCGGCGGCTGCTTCGATGGCTTCGCAAATTTCCTGCTCCAGCAGGATGCGATTCGGAAGCTCGGTCAGCGCATCATGGTGCGCCATGTGCTCAATCATGGCCGCGTCGGATTTGCGCTTGGTGATGTCATGCGCCACAACCAGATAGCCAGTCAGTTCATGGTCGTCGCCGAACAGCGGCGTGACGGACTGGCTGACGTCAACCTCCTGACCGTCGAGTTGGCGATAGCGAATTTCTATTTCGCTGCCATCGACTTCGCGCGCGTTGGCGAACAGCGCGCGCAAGACCCCGCGGGGCAGTGCTCCCACGGACTGCCGGGCATCGGCGGGGTCGCCGAAGATCTCGGCAATCGACAGCTGATCACAGGTGTCGGATTCGCGTCTTTGCAGCAGGTGTTCCGCTGCCGGATTCAGGGAATTGATTATGCCCAGGGTATCTGTGGTGATGATGCTGACCGGCGAGTTGCGCAAGATTTCCTTGCGCAGCTGGTTTTCTTCGCGATAACGGCGTTCGGCCTGCCTGCGCTCCGAAACGTCGGAAATGAGCACGATGATCGAGTCAGTTTGATCCGCACCCATCAGGCCCAATGCGAGTTCGACGTCGAAAAGTTGATTCAGCGAACTCAGGCCGCGAGTTTCCAGCACCATGCGTGGCGGCAGGCCATGGCTTGTCCACAGGCTCACCAGTTGTGCTTCCAGACCGTCCCGAATCGCGGATTCGAACAGCGCGGTGAAGGGCATTTGAATCAGGCGCTCCCGGGCGATGCCGAACATCTGGCTGGCCGCACGATTACTGCTGTTGATCAGGCCTGCCCGGTCGACCGTAAGGATGGCATTGGGCGAGTTTTCGACGATGGCGGTTTCGCGTGCCTGGGACGCTTCGAAGGCTGCGGTCATTTCTCGTGCGACCTGCGCGGCCCGTGCTTCGGAAAGCGTGATGGTCAGGAAAATACCCACGATGAATAGCGTGGCAAGCAGCCCACCAAACAGCACGGGGCCGCTGCTGGAATGCATGGAGGCGAAGAACGCCGAACCGGCACACAGACGAATTTGCCAGCGGCGGCCGCCCAGTTCGAAATCGTGCTGGCCCAACCTGACTTCATCGCAAGACGGTGGCCCCGATTGATGCATGCGGGGTCGCGCGCCCGTGGGCGAGACATCAAAGAGTTCAAGGCGCAAATCACGGTGCGCGGACCCCAGAGTGCCTTGCATGAAGTCATTCATCCGGAAAGGGCTATGGACGAAGCCGCGCAATGCGGCGCGGCGCTGGGTCGCCGTATCCAGGGGCAGCCCGGGACGGTAAACCGGCAAGTAAAGCAAGGTGCCGTATTGTTGGTCGCTCTCTGTTTCCTGAAGCAAAGTTACCGCGCCCGAGAGCGCAGGCTGCCCGGTTTGCATGGCGCGCAGCATTGCCTCCTGGCGGGTTTCCTCACTGAACATATCGTAGCCAAAGGCCCTGAGATTGCGCCAGTCAAGAGGTTCCAGATAGACGATGGCGGTGTACCAGTCGCGTGGATGCTCCGGGCGCACCACGTAGTCGCTGAAGCCTTCCGCCCGGATTCTGGTTTCGTGGTCGGCCAGTTCCGTCGCGGAAAAGGCTTCCGCGAATCCAAAGCCCTGAATGCCGGGAAAGTTCCCGTCGAGTCGCAGAGCCCGATAATAGGTCTGCCATTGGCTGCGGCTGACCTCACCGTGGGTCTCAAACAGGCCGACCGCCCCCAGCAGAACCTGTTGATAGGTCGCAAAGCGGTCCTGCACGGCGCGCCGGATGTCGTCGCTTGCAGCCCGAAAAGCGCGTTCGCGCTCGATGCGTTCATGGTTGCGGATATTGTCCCAGGAGTAGCTGGCCGCCAGAATGCCGGCCGCCAGCATCAGCAGCGCGAGCACCAGGCGGGCGCGGGGGACAAGCTGAAAATTCATGGTGGGCTGTCTGGATTCACGCGCGAATCCAACGGTCCTTGGCGTATTTAGCTGTCTATCGGCCGCCCATGGCAAAGCTTGAAGCGCCGTCCGGGCTCCTGTTGTCTCCGCGACCCGAGAGGCTCGCATCCGGAGACCCGGAACAGGAAGCGCGCCGGGTTCCGGTGCTGGCTACCCGGTGGCTAAGCCGTTTGGGGCTATCCCGGAGCGATCCGGTCCGGGATAGTGCGAATCTGGAACTTACCGGACAGCCGGCATGAGCGGACCCGCCGCGACCGACCCTTTTGCGCCGCTCTCGATCGGCCCTCTGGGCCTGCGCAATCGGTTCATCAAGTCAGCGACCAACGAGGGCATGGCGCCGGCCGGTGTGCCGTCGCGGATGCTGGTGGAGCACCATCGCCGAATTGCGGCCGGTGGCGCGGCACTGACGACGGTCGCCTATTGTGCCGTGTCGGAGGATGGCCGCACCTTCCCGGATCAGGTCTGCCTGGATCAACAGACCTTGCCGCATCTGCGTGTGCTCACAGACGCCGTTCACAGAGCTGGCGGGTCGATTTCGGCGCAGATTACCCACGGCGGCGCCTTCAACTTTCTGCCTGCACTCGGCAGCGGCAATCCGCTCAGCGCATCCGGCGGCTTCAACCCGGTGGGTCTGATGACCGGGCGGCCGTGCAAACAGGCAATGACCGAGGGAGACATGGCGCAGATCGCGGGAGAGTTTGTCCGGGCGGCGCGCCTGGCAGAGCAGGCGGGTTTTGACGCGGTGGAAATCCATATGGGGCACGGTTATCTGCTGAGCCAGTTCCTGTCTCCCCTGTACAACAAGCGTCGCGATCAGTACGGCGGGGGGGCCGCCCAGCGTGTCCGTTTCCCGGTCCGGGTGCTGGAACAGGTGCTCGCTGCCGTGGGCCAGCGCCTGGCGGTGATCTGCAAATTCAGCATGGATGAAGGGGTGAGGCGTGGCGCTCATGTCGAGGATTCCATTGAGGTCGCGCGGGCGCTGGAACGCGCGGGGGCACATCTGCTGGTGCTGAGCGCCGGCATGAATGTGGAATCGCCCTGGGCGATATTCGGCAGCACATTGCCTGCCGAGGTGTCCGATACCGTCGCCAACCCGCTCATGCGCTGGGCCGCGCGCCTGGCCCGGCTGCGCGAGCCCAGGATTGAATTCAGGCCTTTGTTCCTGCTGGACAACGCGCGGCGAATCCGGGCGGCGGTCCGCATGCCGCTGGCCTATCTGGGCGGGGTTCAGTCCCTGGCCGGGGCGCAGCGCGCGCTGGCCGATGGTTTCGAATTCCTGGCCCTGGGGCGGGCCTTGATCCATGACCCGCAGTTCATCAACAAGCTGCGGGACGGGCAGGTCGCCGAATCTGGATGCACCGCCTGCAATCAGTGCATCGTGCAGATGTATACACCCGGCGGCACGGCCTGTGTGCTGGGTCCGTTGAATGATCCGGCCATGAATCGCCAGCCGGCAGCCGATCACAGCGCGGGTGCATTTGGTTAGGATAGTTCCCTGAAGTGATGGCTGGCGATGTGAGGCGGATGGAATTATTTGCGGTCAGGTGGAAAGGGGTCAGCGTCCTGGCAGGGGTGTTTATGCTGTTCGCGGGTGGGTGGGTTGAAGCCCGCGAGTCGGACGCCGAGGATCTGGAATCTATAGAGTTGACGCCGGACGATGAGCCCAGGCGCGCACGCAAACGCGCCGCGCGCGAGCTGCCGGAGATCGTAGTTACCGCAGGGCGGGTCGAAAAATCGCTGCAGGATATTGCCGGCTCGGTGAGCGCGCTCGACGGGGATTTCATCCGGGAGACCGGCGCCTTTAGCCTCGTTGATATTCAGACGTTCTACAGCAATGTGGACTTGCGCCTGGATCCGGTCAATGCGGAATTTCGGATTCGCGGATTTGGCTCCAATGATCAGAATCAGGGCATGGAACCCTCGGTGGGCTCGGTGGTGGACGGCGTGAACTACGGTCGCTCGAATTTCATGGCCGCCATCTTCTATGACATCGACCGGATCGAGGTGGCGCGCGGGCCCCAGGGCACTTTGTTCGGAAAGAACAGTTCGGCGGGCCTGATCAATGTCGTCACCCATGCGCCCGGGCCGGAATGGGCCGGCGGTCTGGAGTTGCTGTATGGCGATTACGGTGATCGCTCCATGCGCCCGGTGCTGAATGTGCCCGTGACCGACTGGTTGGCGGTGCGGTATTCCGGAAACTATTCAGATCGCTCGGGCGTGGTTTACAACACGGCTCTGGACCGGCGCGAGGAAGATTTCGCCCAGCAGTCCTCCCGGCTGCGCGTGGGGATTGATCCGGGAGGCAAGTTTACGGCGGATTTTTCAGCCTTCTACTCCGGGCAGAAGTTCAACAACGGCGGTTATCAGCTGTCCGAAGCTACGCCCGACATGCTGGAACTGGTGCAATCCTACGATCCGCGCGCCAACGCCAATGCGCGCGACTTCTTCACCTCATTGAATTTCCCGACTTTGGGTGAAGTCAGCTTCATGGGCGCCAATCTGCGCGCTGAATTTGACCTGCCGGAGGTCCTGGATTTCGCCAGTTTCAAGATTACCTCGATCAGTGCATGGGCCGACATGAACCGCCGTCATCGCGACTTCGATACCGATTTCAGTCCAGTGCCTTTCCTGCATGATGTCCTGGCCGGACCGACCACCTACGATCAATACAGTCAGGAATTGCAACTGGATGGCGAATCGGACTCGCTGTTCGGATGGGGCGCAGGTTTCAATTTTGTGGCCGGGTTGTTCTACCAGGAGTCTAATTTTCGCGTCGCCGACCTGATAGAAATCGAGGATCTGGGCGCCGCGGCCGCGTATTTCGCCGCCGCGAACGCCGGCGCGCAGGAATCGGGGGGCGCATTCGGGCAGGGCAGTTCTTTTGTGGGCAACCTGATATCGACCTTGACACCGTTGCTGGACCCGGCGCTCAACCC
>JBFIIN010000101.1:0-9741 GCA_041601225.1 Oceanococcus sp. | reverse complement strand
GTCGGGCCAGACCGGTAGCTTGCTGCACCTGAGTCGCGGCAATAGTGGAGGCTGGGCGGCGCTCTTGATCGAGGCGGGATGTGGTGGCTGACCCTGGTCGCCGGCGCGTCCCCGCTACCGTGGTGACAGGAAGCGGTAAACCGACGCTTCCTGCTGTGCCGCCTGGCGCAGTGCTGCGACCGCGGCCTGGGTGTCCCCGGCGTCCTTGTCTTTGACATAACGGGCGCAGCTCAAGGCGAACTGGCGCCAATGATCGCCCGCCTGGGTCATCAGCCGGCTGGCTTCGCGCAGGTCGTCCCGGTTGAGTCGCTCGCCAGCTTCCTGCAAAAAGGCCGCATACATGAAGCGAAACCCGCCGCCGCCGGTGCCGATTTCTTCCTGCATGCGCACGATATGACCCAGTTGTAATTTGGTGGCGGCCGGACCGATTTTCTCGGGCATGCGTTCAATGCGCCTGGCCAGCGTGCGCATGCCACGCAGCCCCAGGAACCAGATGGGTGGTCTGGTCATGGCGTTCACCGTGCGCTGGATTGCGGCCGGAATGACAGCGGCGTAATCGATGGTCGGAGGCACTTCACGTGGAAAATACAGCAGGCCTTTGGGCGCCAGGGCACCCTTGGTGAATCGCGCGCGCGTGAGATCGGCGCTGGGGCAGCGCTTGGTCTCCTCAAACACCGGGTCGCTGATCAGATAATCGTCCTGGTCCTTGCCGTAGACGATCAAATTGTGACCATTGAAATGAAAGCGCATGGCAGGCGGAAAATAGGGCAGCCAGTAGACACAGGTCTGCGCCCCGACAATGCGCTGCGCCGCCAAATGTTGATCCAGACCCTGGGCGCCCAGTTCGGGACGCGCATAGCGTTCGGTTTGCCAGCGGACACCGATGGCCCGCCCCAGCCCGCGATAAATTGCGCCAGGTGGCATCCGGTAACTGGTCAGCGGAAAGCCGGCGATCTTGACGAAGGACAGGTGCACGAAAGTCAGGCCGCCCGACAAACCCAGCACCATGGGCTCGCTGATGGGCAGGCCGGCATGCGAGAGCAGGGAGGCCGCGACCCCGGATTCGCAATGTCCGGCGTGGCGGTGGCTGAACCCGACGCTGGACGGCGTCTTCAAATTTGCATCAATCAGGGCCGGGCTCCGGTAGCCGGGTGAGGTCGGCGGGGTCCAAATTCAAGGCCTGCGCATAGCGCTCCAGCAAGATGGGCTTGAGGCGGGCGAAGACTTCGGGACGCAAATGCCGGCGCACGCGAAAGCGCCACAAGCCGGTGGCCTGCGCCAGGGTCGCCAAATCCATGCGCCGGTCATACATATGGTATTCCAGCGGTGAGGCCAGGCCGGCACGGACCCGCTGGGCTGCGGTGCTTGCATTCTGCGCATAGGCTTGCGCCGCCTGGTCGTTGACAATTTCCTCTGCGGCCCAGCCGGTGGATTCGGCGACGCCGTACTGGCCGCGCTCGTCGATCGCGTACAGCGCGCGCTTGAACCAGCCCACATAGGCCCGGTTCTCGTCTTGCGGAACTTCTTGTTTCTCCATGGTGCCTATGCGGATCCTGCGGCTACGACCGTAAGCAGCATGTAGGCGACGGAAAAACGGCCGCTCTCCGGAATAAAACAAAGAATTTTGTCGCCCGCTCTGGCGCGTTTGCTGCTCATCAATGCCTCGATCATCAGAAAAGGCGACGCGGAACCCACGTTGCCCACTTCGGACAGGTTGGTGTAGATCTTCTCTCCCGGTATCGCGAAGCCGATATCGCGCAAGGCTTGCTCGCAGCGCTGGCTGAAGAACATCGAGGACAAATGTGGCAGGAACCAGTCCACCTCGGCAGCTTGTAACGGGTGCCGCGTCAGGGTATCGACCAGGCCCTGCTTGATCATGACCCGGTCGATGTTCTCGTTGAGCTGGCGGACATCCTGACGAAAGTTGAAGACACCCATTTCGGCCGCCCGCCGCGGTGAGTCGAATTCACGCCAGCCTTTGAGGCTGCCATCGGCCTGTTTGAGCCCGCCGGCCGACATGCAGGTGGCCTGTTCATGGGCATAGGAGCGCATGTCGATCCATTCGATTCGCAGGCTCAGGCCTTCGCTGGCGGGCCGCGGGCCCAACAGCATGGCTCCGGCGCCATCAGAAAGCATCCAGCGCAGGAACACGCCGTCGAAGGCGAGCTCGGGGCGATCTTCGGTGGCCTCTTCGGGCGGCGCATTGCGAAACTGGCCGGCCCGCATGAAGGTCGAGCAGACCTCTGAGCCGGTCGCCACAGCCTGCTCGGCCGCGCCCGAGGCGATTGCCAGATGGGCAAAGCGCAGGGCGGCCATGCTCGAGCAGCAAACGCCGCCAAATGACACGGCTTCGCAGGGTCCGCCGCCGAGCTCGCCATGCACCATGGCGGCGTGGCCGGGAACGATCTGGTCGGGGGTGCTGGTTCCGCAAGCCAGTAGATCAAGCTGCTGCAGGCCGGTGTCGGCGGTGAGCTTGGTCACCGCCTGCGCGGTGAGCTGGGCATTGGTCCAGCGTGGCTGGCCGGTCTCCGGATCCAGTACGTAGTAGCGCTGCCTGATGCCGTTGCGCCGTAGGATCAGGGCCCGCTCGCGCGATCGCTGCGTGCCGATCTGACCCAGGATGGCTTCCATCTGCTCGTTGCCAACGGGCGCGCCGGGCAGCACCCCAGCCAATCCCTGTATGTAGGTCGCTCTCACGCGAATTCTCCCATGCGGTCGGTGCCACAACCGGACGGCGCTTCGTAGATCGCGGCTTGCGCCAGCATGCGTTTTTTCAGGACCGGCCAGAGTGCTGCGCGCAGGAGCATGGTCAGGGGAACGATGGTCACGATCATCAGAATCAGGGTTGTAATGTACAGCGCCAGCACCGGGCGGCGCGCGGCCGCGCCAGGACGTCCGGCGGCGCGCACCAATCTGCCCCAGATCCGGAAACTGCGCTTGCCGATCCGTTCACTGAGCATCAGCGCGGGGTCTATGCGCGCCGCCGCCAGGCCGGCAAGCACCGGTCTGGAACCGTCCAGCCGGCCAGCGGCCAGAGCCGTGGCCAGCGCACGGCCAAAACGGCGGCTCGCCGCGATGTCCTGGTCGCGCAGGCCCGCGGCCGGCATCCCCCAGAAGGCATCGCGGCGGCCGGTAAACATCCAGCGTGGAGTGGTGATGAAGGTCGCCAACGCGGGTCCGGGGTCAACCAGGGCCACATGATCGCAATGCCGGGCGCCGGTCGGGGCGAGCAGGGCTTTGATGTCTTCCTGGGCCTGAATCCACATGTTGCGACAGGCGGTCACCGTAACCACGGGGGTATCATGCAGCAGCTCACGGCTGGCGGCGGACTGCAGAAAGGCCGTGACCGGCGGGGCCGGAGACAGAAACCAGACCGTGTAACACAGCAGGATGAGATCATAGGGGCCGGCGGCCTGCCAGGCCTTGATGGGGCGCGGGTCGAGATAGACGCATTCCGGAAAGGCGTCGAGAAACTGCCAGAATGGCCACGGGAACGGGTAAGGCTGCTGCGGTTCCAAGGCCGCGACATCCACCCGGGCCCCGCTGGCCTGCAGTGGTTCGATCAGGCTTTCGGTCACGCGTCGCAGCTGTCCACTCTGCGAGTAGTAGACGACTAGAACTTTACTCATTGGCCCCCTGGCCCCCGGTGGTCGACGCCACCCCGATTGTGCAACCCCGTGAAGTTTACCGGTCCCGCTGAAAACTCGAAACGGCTCACCGCCCGCCCTCACTACATCGGCGAGATGGGCAAGGTCTCGTCGCGGCCATGCGGTTCACCGAAATCCAGTTCCGGCCCCAGCGGCACAATGCCATTGGGATTGATCGTCGGGTGGCTACGGAAATAGTGCTGCTTGATGTGATCAAAGCGCACGGTGTCAGCGACCCCCGGCCATTGATACAACTCGCGGGTATAAGCCCATAGATTGGGGAACTCGGCCAGGCGCCGCAGATTGCATTTGAAATGGGAGTAGTAGACGGAGTCGAAGCGCAACAGGGTGGTGAACAAGCGCCAATCCGCTTCGGTTATGCGGTCGCCGAGCAAATAGCGGTTCTCGGACAGCTGTTCTTCCAGGCTTTCCAGGGCCAGAAACAGGGCCGAGCAGGCCGCTTCATAAGCTTCCTGACGGGTGGCGAAACCGGCACGATAGACGCCATTGTTGACCTGCTCATAAATCTCGGCGTTGAGCCGGTCAATTTCCTTGGCCAGATGGGGCGGGTACAAATTGAGCTGGGGGTTGTCCGCCAGGGCATTAAACTCGCTGTTGAACATCCGCACGATTTCGGCCGATTCATTATTGACGATGCATTCGCGTTGCTTGTCCCACAGCACCGGCACGGTGACCCGCCCGGAATAGTCGGTCTGGGTATGGGCATACACATGGTGAAGATAGAAGGCCTTGGGCAGGCCGTCGCCGCCGTCGTAGCCCTCGGGCATTTCCCAGCCGCGCTTGAGCATCACCGGTTTGACCACGGTCACCCCGATCGCGTGGTCGAGGCCCTTGAGGGCGCGGACGATCAGGGTCCGGTGAGCCCATGGGCAGGCATAGGACACGAACAGGTGGTAGCGACCGGTATCTGCCTTGAAGCCGGTGAGGCCATCGGCGGTGATCTGTCTGCGAAACTGTGAGTCGGCGCGAATGAACTGGCCGTTGGTGGTGTCCGTGTCGTACCAGCGGTCGGTCCACTGGCCGTTGACCATCAAGCCCATGAGTCAGCTGCTCCAGACAGATTCAAGAGTTTCATTTTCGTGAGCATCTGTATCTTCACCATGACCTGCATCAGAAAGCATCGCCCGGCACCCGCACCCAGCCCTCCATCAGGATTCGGGCGCTGCGGCTCATGATCGCCTTGGTTACGGACCATTGTCCGCCCACCGCACGCGCCTCGGCGCCAACCCGCAGCGTGCCTGAAGGATGGCCGAAACGCACGGAGCTGCGCTCACCGCCACCAGCAGCCTGATTCACCAGGGTGCCGGGTATCGCGGCGGCGGCGCCAATGGCCACCGCGGCGGTGCCCATCATGGCGTGATGCAACTTGCCCATGGACAGCGCGCGGACGAGCAGATCGATGTCGGCGCGCGCAACCGTTTTGCCGCTCGATGCGGTGTAATCGGCCGGCGGTGCAACAAAAGCCACTTTCGGCGTGTGCTGGCGTGCCGCGGCTTGGCCAAAATCGTCGACCAGGCCCATCTTCACGGCCCCGTGAGCCCGGATCGTTTCGAACCTGGCCAGCGCCGCTTCGTCGCTGTTGATGGCATCCTGCAGCTCTGCGCCGGAGTAGCCAAGGTCTGCGGCGTTCAGAAAAATCGTTGGTATACCGGCATTGATCAGCGTCGCCCTGAGCGTGCCGATACCCGGCGCCACCAGATCATCCACCAGATTCCCGGTCGGAAACATCGCGCCTGCGCCATCTGCGGGGTCCAGGAACGCGACCTGAATCTCGGCGGCGGGGAAAGTCACGCCGTCCAGCTCGAAGTCGCCAGTCTCCTGCACCTGGCCGTTCGTCATCGGCACCTGGGCGACGATGGTCTTGCCGATATTCGCCTGCCAGATGCGCACCGTGCAGCTGCCGTTGTGCGGCACCCGGCTCGGATCGATCAGCCCCTGGCTGATCGCGAACGGACCGACTGCGGCGGAAAGATTCCCGCAGTTGCCGCTCCAGTCCACGAAGGGCTTGTCGATGGATACCTGGCCGAACAGATAGTCGACATCGTGATCCGGCCGCCCGCTTTTCGACAGGATTACCGTCTTGGAGGTGCTCGAGGTCGCGCCGCCCATGCCATCGGTGTGTTTGCCGTAGGGGTCCGGGCTGCCAATCACCCGCAGCAGCAGCCGGTCGCGCGCCTGGCCCGGCACCTGCGCCGACGTCGGCAGATCATTCAATTTGAAGAACACGCCTTTGGACGTGCCGCCGCGCATATAGGTGGCGGGAATTTTGATCTGGGCTTGCAGAGTCATCGGCTCAATACGGTCGGTTCGGCGGCGAATTCTAGCAAGTTGGCGTCCGGCTCAGAGATGCCGGCGCCAGGACTGCATGATGTCGCGCGGCCAAATCGCCAGTGCGCCCGGCAGCGATCACCAGACGCTGCCCTCGATGCCCCAGTCGGCGGTAGAGTGGGGCAGGCGGCTGCTCGGCAGCCGCCGGGCGGCCGAGTTCGGTGGGAAAGCGGTTCATCTGCAGGCAGACTTCATCGAAAAATCCGGCCATTGCTCTGCCCTGTACCTCGGTTAGACTTGAGCGCGGGATGTCGGTGAGGACAGTCGATGAGCGGCCAGAGTGAGGTCGACTGGCAGCGCCTGGCGGGGGCCTTTGATGCAGTCATGCGGGCCCCCGCCGAACAACGTGGGCGGGTGCTGGCCGAAGTGTCTGGCCACGATCGCGCCCTGCGCGCCGAGCTGGAGTCGCTGCTGGTTGCCCAGTCCCGGCACGGTCCGGACTTTGATCGTGGACCGGCCACCCTGATTGGCGACCAGCTGGCCGATGCCTCAGCACGGGTTGGTTCGTGGACACTGCTCCGCATTATCGGGCATGGCGGCATGGGCGAGGTGTGGCTGGCCGAGCGTGATCAGGCTGGCGTTCAGCAGCGGGCCGCCCTGAAGCGCGCTCCAAGCGCGGACCCCTTGCTGGTCGAGCACCTTGAGAATGAGCGTCGCGTGCTGGCGAAGCTCAATCATCCGGCCATCCCGCCGGTCCTGGATATTGGCGCTGACTGTTTGGGCCGACCCTACTATGCGATGCCTTTCCTGGAGCAGGCAAGGCCGTTGACCCGGTTCCGCGACGCGCAGCGCGGGCAGCTCGCTGCGCGCCTGCGGGTGATGATTCCGGTCTGTGACGCGGTGGCGCATGCCCACGCACACCTGGTCGTGCATGGCGATCTCAAACCGGGGAACGTGGTCGTGACCCCGGACGGACACGTGCATCTGCTGGATTTCGGACTGGCACGCTTGCTCGGAGACGGTGCACGCCAAAGCCCCGGCGATGGACAGTTGATGACGCCGGCTTATGCCAGTCCCGAGCGCCGCTCAGGAGGTTTGCCGACCACGGCCAGCGACGTCTTCAGCCTTGGTGCCTTGCTGTACGAACTTTGTTGCGGGCAGCCGCCAGCAGACGGAGCGCTGGCGCCAAGCCGCATGGCGCAGCCGGGTGTGGCGCGGCGCCTGCGCGGCGACCTCGATGCAATCTGCGCACGGGCGCTGGCCGCGGATCCCGCGGCCCGTTATCCGGCGGCCTCGGCGCTGGCCGAGGATTTGCGGCGCTGGTTCGCCGGCCTGCCAGTGAGCGCGCGCGCGCCGACTCTGGCCTACCAGCTGGCCTGTCTGCTGCGGCGTCATCGCCTGGCCGCGCTGGCCGGTGGTCTCGCGCTAGCCGCGCTGGGTGGGGTCGCCGTCTTGTCCTGGCGCAGCGCGCTCGCTGAGGCCGCGCATGCCCGCCGGCTGGCATTGGAACGGGACCGCGCTGAACAGGTGGTTGGCTTTCTGCAGCAGCTGTTCGCGAGCACCGATCCGTTGCGCCAGAGCGCGACGGCAGCGAGCGCGGCCGATGTTCTGGCACGCGGCGCCGAGGAATTGGCCCGACCCGACGGCAAGCTCGATCCGGCTGCCCGGGTCGCGGCCTACACCGCGCTGGCCGGGGCGCTGCGGGCGCTGGGCGATTACCCGCAGGCCGCGGCGATGCTGGATGCAGCGGATCAGACGCGGCGCGCCGATCTGCCCGCTGCCTGGCACGCAGCCATGCTGCTGGAGCGCTCTCGTCTGGCCTATCGCCTCGAAGAATTCGACACCGCTGTGCGGGCTGCCGAGCAGGCGTGGTCGATCGCCAATCGCGAACTGGCGCGGCACGATCTGCGCCGCGCCCCCTACCTCAATGCACTGGGCCTGGCGCTGCTGGAGAGTGGCGACATGCTTCGGGCGGAGACCGTGATGCGCGGCCTGGTCGACTGGCTGGGCAGGACCGCCGATCACGCCCGGAGCCTTGAGTACGGCATCGCGCTGGCGGACCTCGCAGACTTGCTGCATGCGCGCGGTGAGCTGGGCGTCGCGCAGCCCCTGTACGAGCGCGCATTGCTGGCCTTTGCCGCGCATGGTGATGCCGGGCGCTCGCATGCTGCGATCACCTACAACGCGCTGGGCCGCCTGCATGAGCGGCGCGCCGATTCTGAGGCGGCACTGCAGGCTTATGACCGGGCCCTGGCCGTGGCCCGACCGCCACTAGGCGATGGACACCCGTTTATCGGCGTGGCGCTGCGCAACCGCGGGCGATTACGGTTGCTGGCAGGCGACGCATCGGCGGCACGCGAGGACTATGCGGCGGCTCTGGCGGGGGCAACGACCCATTGGCCGGATGGGCATCCGGCGATTGCGCGCAGCCAGCTGGGGTTGGGGCGAGCCTGGTTGGCGCTGGGCGCACCGGAGCAGGCCTGGTCGTTGCTGGCCGTCGCCGAGGGTGTGCTGGCTGAGGCTGATCCGGCGCGGGCTGGTGTGGCCAGGCTGGCCATGGCGCAGGCGGCGCTGGCTACCGGCCGCGCCGAGCAGGGGCGCGCCTTGTTGCGCAAGGTCGCAGCCAGCGATGATCCGGATCAGGCCGCGCAGGCCCAGGCCTTGCTGCGAGGCGACTTGGAGCGATGAGCGAAGAGACCTTGCTGGAGGATCTGAGCGCGGCTTTGAGTGCTCGACCGGAGCTGGCCGAGCGACTGCCCGATGCCTGCACCGAGCTCAAGCAGGCCGCGCGCCGCCAGCTCCGGCAGTTTCGCTCGCAGCCCAGCCTGAACACTACCGCGCTGGTGAACGAGACCTATCTGGAGCTGCACGCCCAGAATGCCCACCGCTGGAATGACCGTCAGCATTTTCTTGTGGTGGCCTCGATGCTGATGCGCCATGCCGAAAACCGGCGGGCGGCCAAGCGCGGTCATGACCGGATCCACATCAGTGTCGACGACGTCGAGCTGGCTGGCGACGAGCGGGACTGCGACATGCTGCTGGATCTGGGCCGCTGGCTCGACCAGCTCGGGCGGCTCAGCGAGCGTGCTGCGCGGGTGGTGGAATGTGGCTTTTTCGCCGGTTTGACCAGCCCGGAAACCGCACAGGCGCTGGGCGTGTCCGAGCCGACGGTCAAGGCGATTGGCAGCTGGCACAGGCTTGGCTGCGCAGGGCGATGCGTGCGTAGGCCGCCGATTGGAGCGCATCCAGCTCACCCCAGCGTCAGCCGCAACAACCAATAGCCCAGCAGGCCCAGCGGCCCGAACATCAGCGCCAGCACCAGACAGGGCGCGACCAGCCAGTGGCTCAGCGCAAGCGCCTGGCTGTCCTGCACGATGTACAGGCCTACCATTAGGTCGAAGGCGAGGTAATGCAGCCAGCCGGCGAGCACTGCGCGCGGCGAGCGGAACAGGCCGAGCACGCCGGCCAGGCTGCGGAAATGGCCGCGCGGCGTCTCGCCGGGGCGGTCGTGGCGCCTGCCCACGAACAGGAAGTAGCCGTACAGTGCGCACAGCAGGCCGATGTAGACGCTCCAGAAGCCGAGATGGCCCACGGTCCAGGCCGGCGCCAGGAACAGGGGCAGCCAGGCCAGCAGGGTGGCGCCGCTGGCCAGCTGGAAGCTGCGCGCGAGGATCGGGTTCATGGTGGCCAGCCTCGGTCGCCGGGGCTGGCGCTGTCAACCGTTCAGCTGGCCTGAGCGGGGCAGGTGGCTGTGCGCGGCAGCGTATCATTCGTAGCAGCCGGGCTGTCCGGCGTTTGCTGTTCT
>JBFIIN010000100.1:0-9747 GCA_041601225.1 Oceanococcus sp. | reverse complement strand
GCGCATGACCGGCGGCGTGGTCAGGCTGTCGGTCGGATAGGCCGCGACATCGAACGGCATGCCGACCGTGACATTGGAGCGCACCGTGGCATCCAGCGAGATCAGCGCCAGTCGCGCGGCCTCCTCCAAGCCGAGCTGCGCTCCGCACAGCCGGTCCAGCATGGGCTTGCCGTACTTGGCCTCGCCTATCTGCAGATAGGGCGTATCCGCTGAGGCATGTATGTAGTTGCCTTGCGGATAAATCAGAAAGATTTCCGGTTCATGTCCCTGAATCTGACCGCCGAAGATGAAGGTGGCTTCTCCCGACACGCCGCTGCTGGACAGCGATTCGGAATGTTGCATTTGCACGGCGCGGCTGGTGCGTCCGACATAGGCCGCCGCCTCAAAGGGCATATTCGCGGAGTTGAGGTTCTCGCGCCCGTCACTGGCTTCCAGATCACGTTGCAGCCAGCTTACGACCTCCTGCGTGGTGGCCAGGCTGCCGGCCGAAAGCAAGACAAAGCTGCGGTCTGCGCCGCACTCAAACGGGTGCAGTTTGCGGTAAGAAACCACATAGTCGACGCCCGCGTTGGAGCGGGTGTCCGATGCGAACACCAGACCATGCGGGGTGCGGATTGCCAGACAGTAAGTCATAGGGGGGTTCCTTCGGAGCGCAGATCAGGGGGACAGAAGAGGGACAGGTTTAAACGCGAGGACAGAAATTCCAGGGCCGCGAGTCCGGCAACGCTATTGCCGCGCTCGCCCAGTGCGGGGCCATAGGTGACGATGCTCATGCGACCCGGAACAATGGCCAGAATGCCGCCGCTTACGCCGCTCTTGCCGGGCAGGCCCACACGGAGCGCAAATTGCCCGACTTCGTCATACAGGCCGCAAGTCGTCATCACCGCCAGCAGGCGGCGGTTAATGTCCGGTGTCACGATCAACTGCTGGCTGAGCGGGTCGCGGCCGTCGGCGGCCAGGAACAAGGCGATACGCGCCAGATCGCCCGCACACACGCGCACCGCGCATTGCCGAAAGTAGGTGTCGACCGAGGTATCCGGATCGTCAATGACGGCGAAGTGCTTCATGTAATTGGCCAGGGCCCGGTTGCGATAGCCAGTACGGCGTTCCGACTGGTACACCGCGTCATCTATGACGAAACTCGCACCCCCGGCGCAGCGTGACAGAAAGCCCAGCAGCTGCTCGATCTTGTCATTGGCTGTTGCGCCAGGGAGCAGGCTACTTACCACGATCGCTCCGGCATTGATGAGCGGATTGCGCGGTCGGCCTTTCTCTTCCTCCAGACGCACAATGGAGTGAAAGGCATCACCGCTGGGTTCGGCAAACATGCGCGCATACGGGTCTATGCCCGCCGCCTGGACGCAGGCCAGGGACAGGATCTTGGAAATGCTCTGCATGGTGAAGGGCGTCCAAACATCACCGGCCGAATAGGTCTGGCCATCGACCGTGCAAACCGACAGGCCGAAGGCGGCAGGGTCGGCGGTTGCGAGTTGCGGTATGTAATCGGCCACCTTGCCGTTGCCGCCAAGTTTGCGGCATAGGCTGTGCGCTTCATCGACCAGAATCTGCAAGTTTGTCTGCATGGCAATGCCTTGAGCGGGTCTCCCCGCAGTGGCGCATCATGATCCTTTCCTCGCAGCCAAGCATCAAGCGGAACGTGCACCGCACGCAGAGGCCTCGCCCATGGGCTGCCTTCTGCGCTTAGTGCGCGCTCCACCCACACCCATTGCAGGCCCGCGTCCCCAAATCCGCTTGCGTGGCGAAATTCCCGTTATCTGGAATTTCCGCTGTCCGCTGAGGGCGACCGTCGGTTCGGGGCGCGTGAAGAGCTGCGCTGAGGACATAGATATGGGTCCGCTGAGCAGGGTGGGACGTGCCTGGCCGCAAGCCCAGTTTCGGGAAAATGGTATGGCGTCACCGAGTTGAAAGGCTTACTTCGTGGCTACGACCGCCAGCATGTCCTCCATGCCATTTTCCCGAAATAGGGTTTCGAAATATTCGGCCTGTTCAGCGCCAAGGGCTTTTGACTTCCTCAGCCAGTCGACCGCGAAATTGTTGTAGCCAAATTCCACCTTTGAGAAGCCGACCTCAGTAAGCGCGCGGCTCATGGAGTGTCTGTCAAAAAACACCACGTGATTGCCGGTAAAACCCCACCAGGTGTTCTGACTCAGCTTGTGCAGACCGCTGCCAGCATTCACGGTCCAGATCAGCAGCAGCCCGCCCGGCCGCAAGATGCGATCTATGCGTCTGAACATGTCCATGGGATCGGTGAGGTGTGCGGCGACGGATATCAGACTGACGGCATCGAAATAGTTGTCCTCATAAGCCTTTTCATCAAGATCGCCGCTGCGTATGTTCTCCAGACCAGTTTTGTTTGCCCAGATCAACGCAATCTTCGGCAAAGTCGTTGCCGTGTACATCCCATCCTTTGCTACGCATGAAGTTCATGAACAGACTCATGCCGCAGCCCACGTCCAGGAGTCGTTTGCGTGGAAACTCCGCGCAGCGCCGGTCCAGGTCCATGCTGTCATAGATAAGTTGGTAATTGTCGGCCCGGTCCTCCGAATAATGACCGGTGAGAAACCCCGCATAGGTGCCGCTGTTATAAGCCCGGTCCAGGCCTTTGGCGGTATAGGTCGGATTGCGAAAGAAAAAGCTGCAATGCACGCATTGAACGACAGGGTAAACCTTGTTTATCGCTTTAACGTAACTCGGCTTGGTCAGTGCAAAAGTTTGCAGGTCAGCTTCTTGCCCAGCGCGCGCACCAGACATTCGGCCAGCATGTTTTTTTTGGGGTTGCTTGAATATCCGGTATAGGCGTGAATCAGGCGATGTTCATCGTGGCCACATAGCGGGCAGGGTGTGTACGCAAAAAAATCCGCTTGGTCTGACGTTTGCAGTGCCGCCTGTTGTTCTTGCACTACCGCTTTGGGCACCGCAGGGGTTTCAAGTTTTTGCGCCCAGCGTGTCTGGGCTCGATCAAATTTCGCAGGAGTAATAGGCATTGGCGGATGTTCGAAGATTCAAGCTGTAACGGAAACTCAGATTAGCAGGGTCATGCAAAAAACCCAGAGCGGCTCCGACCAATTTGTGGGTAGACATTCATGGACATGATCGGAGTCATTGCCTGATGAAAGGCGAAGTATCTCGGCAAACCGACCTGTTTTGGTATGTCAGTCTGGGAACACGAATGCCGAACAGGCACACGCTGCGTCAGATCCGTGCTCTTGTTGATGCCCTTGGATTTAAATCGCGCGGCAAGTTTGGCTATTTGGCATTCGGCCTGAATTCGATTTAGCCTGTACGCGGGAACGGAGAATGCGACAGATAATCTCCGTAATGGCGATAAAGGGGGAGGGGACCATGTTCAAGCCATGGCTGTTTCTGTTGTTTGGCGGGCTCGCGGCCTGCGCCGGTGCACCTGTTGCGCCACCGCCGACGACGCAGGCGGACGCCGCGCCTCTGCACTGTCCGGGCAGCAGCGGCGTGCCGGCCCGGCTGCGTGAACAGTTGCAGGCGGTGGAGGATCCCGCCCTGCTGCGTGCCGCCCTGGGCCAGCCCGGCCAGGGCGGGCTGTGTCAGGGCCAGGTCTATCAGAGCCGGCCGGATAGCCAGGTCACGCTGTTTCGGGTCTGGAACAGCACCAATCCGCACAGCCAGTACGGCAGCTGGTGGGCCCTGGAACTGCCGGTCGGCGAGGTCAGCGCCTATCGCGCCGGCTTCGAGATCTGCTACCAGTGGTCGCCGCTGGACCGTCTGGCGACCTGCAGCCTCAAACCGGGGGCGCGGCTGGTGCTGGGTGACGGCCAGAGTGCGAGCTGTTCGGCGCATCTGACTTACCCCCCGTCGCCCCGGCAACAGGTCTTCATCCAGGATGCGGCATCGGCGGTCACCGATTGCTCGGTGCACACCGCGAAATTCAACTGGCTGCCGTGAAGCCTGAGCGGCAGGGCCCAGCAGCGACGAGCCAGCAGGGTTGCGGCGCGGCGCAGGGCGCGGTGGATGCGGCCTATCCGCAGGCGCTCAGGGAGGCAGAAGGGCAGCTTCTGCAGCAGCGCCATGGCGGCAAGCCCGCTGCCGCGCTGGGGCTGGGTCTGTCCGGCGGTGGCATCCGCAGCGCCACCTTCGCGCTGGGTCTGTTCCAGGCCATGGCCCGCAGCAACCCGGAGCTGCTGCGGCGCCTGGACTATCTGTCGACGGTCTCCGGCGGCGGTTACTTCGGCGCCTGCTATGGCCGTTTGATGCAGCGCCTGGCCCGGCAGGCGGCGGCCGCGCCGCCCGACCCGGAGGAGCAAGCCAGCGACCCGGCGGCCGCCGAGGCGAGCGACGGGCGGGCGTCGCTGCCGCCGGGCCTGCGGCAGGCGGCTGACGCGCTGGCTGGCCAGAGCGTCAAGATCGGCGGGCAACAGCTGAATCTCATCGGCTGGCTACGCGAGAACGGGCGCTACATGGCGCCGCGTGGCAGCGGCGATTTCTTCACCGGTGCCGGCGTGGTACTGCGCAATCTGGTGACCGTGCATATCGTCATGGGGCTGACCGCGATCGCGCTGTTCGCCTTGCTGCAGTGGCCGGTCAGCCTGTGGTTCTGGCACGTCGATCCCGAGCCCTGGCTGCTGGGCGGGTCCTTTCAGCTATCGCCGCTGATCCTGCTGCCGGCTTTTTGCGCGCTGATCGTCTGCCTGCCGCTGGGCTGGGCCTACTGGTTGCTGCGCGAAGAACCGGAAGTCAAGGCGGATAAGGGTGACTGGCGTGGTCGCCTGGGCGGACAGGCGCGCTGGGAGCTGAATCCCTGGGTCGGCTGGGTCGCCACGCTGCTGCTGTTGGCCCTGTTCGGCTATGAGGCACTTGAGGGCGGTGGCGCGCTGCTCTGGACCGGCTTGCTGCTGTTGGTCGCTACCTTGCTGGCCGGGATGCTGGCTGCCCGGAAGATGCGGTCTGGCGGGAGTCTGCAGGAGCAGCGGGCCGACCTGACGCGCGGCTTCGGCCGCTCGCTGCTGCTGCTGGCCGTGCTGGTCTGGCTGGCCCTGGTGGATTCCCTGGGGCAGAACCTCTATCTGGCGCTGGTGCAAAGCGAATCGCGAGCCTGGCTGGGTGGCCTGCTGGGCGCGCTGACCGCGGCCGGCGCCGCCGGGCGGCGGCTGGTGACCATGCTGGAGGGGCCGGTGGATGGGCCGGGCGTCAAGGGGCTGCTGTGGAAGCTGGGGCCCTGGCTGCTGGCAGCGATCCTGCTGCTGTTCGTGCCGGCCCTCTACGCGGCCCTGACGGACGCTTTCGCGGCGAAGTTTGCCAGTCCGGAACCCGCCGGCGGCCCGCCACCGACCGATGGCGTCCGGCTGGCGGTGATCGGCCTGGCCAGCGGCCTGCTGGCGCTGTGCTTCGGCCGCACCTGGACCTTCCTCAACCTGTCCTCGCTGTCGGGGCTATATGCCGCGCGGCTGACCCAGGCCTATCTGGGCGCCTCCAATCCGCGCCGGCACGATCCGGGAACCCCGCAGGAACTGCAGGTGACCGGGGTCGTGGCCGAGGACGACATCCTGGCGCATGAGTACTGGCCGCCGGCCGGGGACCCATACTGGGCGGCCGGTGGGCCGCTGCATCTGATCAACGTGACGGTCAATGAAACCGTCGATGGTCGCTCGCAGGTGCAGCGCCAGGACCGCAAAGGCACCGGCCTGGCGGTGGGCCCGGCCGGCCTGTCGCTGGGCGTGCGCCATCACGTGCTGGCGGAGCTGCGCAAGCAGCGCCGCTGGCCGCAGCGCTGCCTGCCGGATGAGGGGTTTCGCGTCTTTGCCTATGACCGGGGCCAGTCCTGGGAAGAGTTGACGCTGGGGCAATGGGTCGCGATCTCCGGCGCGGCCTTCTCCACCGGTCTGGGCTGGCGCACCAACACCGGCCTGAGCCTGCTGCTGGGTCTGAGCAATGTGCGCATGGGCTACTGGTGGGACTCCGGACGGCCCGCCGCCCGGAGTCCGCAGGGCGCCGGTGAGGATTCAGCGGCGGAACCCGGGGGGCTGGGCGCGCTGGCCAGCCGGCTGTTCCCGGTGCAGGGCTTCCTGCTTGGCGAGTGGCTGGCCCGCTTCCATGGGCCGGCCCGCCACCAGTACTGGAATCTCAGCGATGGCGGACACTTCGAAAACCTCGGTGGCTACGAGCTGATCCGCCGGCGTCTGCCCTTCATCATCATCAGCGATGCCGAGTGTGACCCCGACTACCGTGGCGATGGTCTGGCCGGGCTGGTGCACAAGGCGCGGGTGGATTTCGGCGCCGAGATCGAGTTTCCCGAGAATCCCGCCACGCTGCCGGGGGTCGGCAAGCTGGCGGATGCCGTCGGCAGCCTGCGCGCGCTGATGGCGCGCGATAAAGACGGCTTCAACGGCTGCCTGGCCGCGCTGGGGCAGGTGCGTTACCCGGACGAGCCGCAGCGGCCGCCGTCCTGGCTGCTGTACATCAAGCCGTCCCTGCGCGCCGATGCCCCGGTCGATGTGCGCAACTACCGGCAGCAGAACCCGGCCTTCCCGCAGCAGACCACCGCGGATCAGTTCTTCGACGACATGCAGTGGGAGAGCTACCGCAAGCTGGGCGAATGGATCGGGACGCAGGTGCTCAAGGGGCAGTGGCTGGAGGCGGCGATGAGCGCGGCCGAGAATCGGCAAACGGGGTCGGAATCAGGAAACTTCTCAGGAGGGGAGAGCTCATGAGGGCAGGGAGAGCTGGTTTGCTGTGGGCATCGCTGGGCGCATTGCTGTGGAGCATGCCCGCCCGGGCGGCAGCCGGGCCGGACATGGAGGCGGCGGCCCTACCGGCCAGCTGCCAGTCGCTGGACCCGGACCGGCTGCTCGCGCGGGCACCGGAGGATGAGAATCTGCGGGCGCTGGCGGTCGCCGCGGGCTGCCAGCTGGAGGCCTCGATCCGGCAACTGCAGGAACTTCGCGATCCGGAGCTGGGAATATCGGTCACCGCGATGAAGCAGCGGCTACGGGTCGCCGAACAGCGCGTTCGCGCCTACTACCCCTATGGCGTGCGGGATTCGCTGCTCGCCCGCGAACTGGACCCCGCCCAGGCCATCGCCGAGCGCCTGGTGGCCCTGGAACTGCCCTACCGGCAGGCCGCCCAGCGGATCGTCGCGCTGTCCGGGCACTACGGCCTGTTTGCCGGGCCGGCCTACTCGCTGGAGGGCAGCGGAATCTGGGATCCCGGCTTCGAAGTGCTGCTGCAGTTCGAGAACGAAGCCTGGATGTTGAAAGACCCGAAGGGTTCGCAGAACAGGATGTTCCGTGCTTTCTGTCTTTCCGCATGGACAAGCTGGTGCCGGCGCTTCACCGACATCAGCTATCAGACCATCGGGGCCATCGACAGTTTGGGGGAGGCTTTTGGGGGTGACGGCGGCGGCGGCTCAGGCGGCGACGGCGGCACGCTGCCCCTGGACCCCGACGATCTGCTGGGCGGCGGCGATGCCGGCGGATCGCCGGATCTGGCCGGTGGCGGCGTTGCCGGGCCGGCCAATCCCTTCGTCAAGGCCGGTGGCTATTTCCGCATCAACTCGGGGGTCAAGGCCCATTTCACCGACTGGATCGGCCTGGCCTACGGCGCCGGTCTGAGTTCGCAACCCGACACGCTGGAGCGCGACGTGAAACTCGTGCCGCGCGGCTTCATCGGGCTGAACCTGATGACGCTGTTCGCCGATGGGGCGCTCAGCCAGATGTTCGTCGGCTACGCCTACGACCAGTTCTGGGAGTACGAGGAGCGACGCGAGTCGGTGGAATTCGGCAGCGAAACCCGGCGGGTCAAGGACTACGACCGCATCGTGGTGGATGGCAGCTTCACGCTGCCCGGCGTGCGCGCGCTCGGGCTGGGCCTGGTCGGCCGCCTGTATGCCGACACGCCGGTTCATGGCGAGGGGCCATCCGAGGTGCGCGCCAGCCTGCTGGTGCATCAGTATTTCGAGAACCTGCACAAGCTGTTCGCGCCGCTGCGGCTGATCCGCACCGCCGCCGGCAGCCTGCTGGAGTAGGGGCGGGCGGCGGCGTCGGGCTCAGGGCAAGAAGTCGGCCCAGGTCTCCAGCCGCACGCGCTGATGGAAAATCGCAACGGTTTGTGCGTCGACGTGGGAACCACCCGCGCCACCGGTAAAGCCGAACGCGAAGGCCACCATCACCAAGATCACTCGCAAGAGCTTGCGCGCCGGCTCAACCCTCGCAGCCGACAATGGCTGCGCTGCCAAAGCCTTTGAATGGGTGCTTCGTTGCCAGGGCATCCGGCCTCATATTGCGGCCAAGAAAACCGGCAGCGCACTGGATGCCCGCACCACTTGCCACGCCACCTGCGCGGTGAGCCTGCAGTGCCCGAAGATGATCGAAGAAGGTTTCGGCTGGGCCAAAACCGTGGGTGGATGTCGCAACACTCGCTTCAGAGGATTGTCGCGCGGTTCCAGCCCAAGCCTGCTGACATTCGCTGCATACAAGCTGACGCGGATGAGCGCATTATGGGGCTGGGCACCAAAGGCGCGTGCGGTATAACGCACAAACCGTCCGAAATCTGCGCTCTGGCCCCAAAATGGTTCAAAACGCGGTTGACCGGCGCTGTGTTGTTCGAATTTCGCACAATCTGGCCGGAATCACGCTCGTGGGTGCTCGATTTTTACCATGCGGTTGATAAATACACACCGCCGAATGAGATATGGCAGAACAGCGCAGCTACGCCCCGTTATTGCATCCGTACAACTGCGAAGACATTCCGGAAAATTTGACGCCGAGGCCCGCGTATGGCTTTCCATTGACCTGCGCTGGGACGGCGCCGCGGTCCCGCCATCGATGAGCGCAGCGAAGAAACAATCTCTTGAGGATGGCGCGATTGTCAGGGCTGTTGCACAGCCTCGCAACAACAGGCGGTGGGGCGTCGCGGACTCGTCGATGATATGTTTGGTTCATCTTTGAAACAGCATTGGTTCTTGTTCATGACATTGCGCTCATACACTCCGAAAAAACGCTGGTTCGGTCTGGCCAGTTTGATGTCCGTGCTGCTGGCCTTGAGCGCATGCTCCGATAACGGCCCGGCGGAGCCCGGGCCGAACAATTCTGCCCAGCAAGTCGGGGTATTCACCGATAGCCCGGTTGCTGGCCTGAGTTTCGAGACGGCCTCGCTCAGTGGTGTGACCGACGGGCTTGGTCAATTCCGCTATCGCAGTGGTGAAACGGTGCGCTTTCGGCTGGGCAACATAGACCTGGGTAGTGCCCCGGGTGCGTCGCGATTGAGCCCCCTGGATCTGGTCCCCGGTGCGAATTCCGTGAGTCAGCGCGCCGTGAGTAATCGCGCGCGCTTATTGCAGACGCTGGATGACGATTGTGATGCGCCTGGCGGGATCACTTTGGCGCCCGCAACCCTAGGTGCGGCAGCGAACATCAGCATTAACTTCGACGTCGCCAAGGGGCCGTTTGGCACCGCTGGCGATGCGGCCAACCCGGGGCTGGCTCAATTTCTGGCGAGCTTTGCGCCCGTGTGCTCGGGCGGCGTATTGGTGAGCGCGGCCCAGGCTGAGGCGCATTTGCAGAATACTTTGGACGGCGTAAACCCGACACCGCCCGCGAGCGACAACACCGGAAGCGGAGGCGAGTCTGGCGGCAGTGACGATGGCAATTCGGGTAATCCCGGCTCAAGCCCTGGGCCCGAAGAGGGGCCAGGTAGCAGTCCGCCCGGCACGGACGGTGGCAACACCGGCGGCGCCGATGATGGCGGCGACGGCGACGGCGG
>JBFIIN010000099.1:0-9785 GCA_041601225.1 Oceanococcus sp. | reverse complement strand
GGCCTGTCCAGGTGTCTGAACCCGCGGGAAGTCGCGTTTTGCCGGAGCTCGCGGGCTGTCTGTCGAAAGGCAGTACACCGTCGCGGATACGGCTGAGGCCGAACCTCAGCAGGTCCGGCCCCCGGTTCTGAACCACGCGTCGCGGAATGAGCGCGCTGTATTAACATGCGCTCGCGGGCGCGCGGCACATAGCCCGCCTGCAGAGCGTCGAAAGCGCGTAACGCGATGGGGTGCCGGCCCCATGGCGCCGCGTTTCGGGAGCCCTTGGCGTCCTTGGCAGCTGAGCCGGCAGCTGAATTGCGCGCATAAATACGCCTTCAGGGTCCATTGCTATATCCGGTGCTGCCAGCCAGATTGGGCATGTCCCGCAGCATCGCACCACGATAGAAGATCTTTCCCGCAAGTTTGACTGACTTGCCATCCACGCTGCCCCGCGCGCCGCTGGCGAACAGCAACTCCAGTCCCGTGGCCCTGACAATGCTGTCGGCAGAGCGTCCCCGCCCGATTTCAGGCCGATGTCGGCCGCGGTGAAATGGTCGATTTCAGCCGTGACCACCTGGGCTTTTCCCGTCCGCAAGACGTGAATCGATCACCGTCCGGGGCAAAGCAGATGCGTTGACCCCAGGGTTCATGGCGGGGCGAATCATGGCGCATGTCGAGATCTGGCTCCGCTGTTTTGCGGGCTTGCGGGGTGATCTTGCGCCGGACCTCCTCCGGCCGGTGCCGGCAGACCTGATAAGAATAGATCGTCATCGAGATTTTGCGGGCGTGTACAGGGCGATGCCGCCACATCGGGGGCAACCAGCGTCGGAGTTTTTGAAACTGCGCGTCGCGACTGGGCACGGCCAGTACCTAGGCGCGCGAGCGCAGTAGCATGGGCACCTGTGCGGCTTGTTGCGCCAGTGCGGGCGCCAGGACCTTGCGCTCGGTCGGGATAACTTCAGTGGTTGCGGTGTTTTCGCCGTTTGGCCAAATTCGGCCACGCGGCCTCCAGCTCGGCCAGTGCCTCCCGTGTATAGACTGCAAGTCGCTGGACATGCGGCACGTTCCGGTTGCAGGCGGTGTAGCCAATATCCAGTTGGTCCTGGTAGGACATGATGGTGATGTTCAGCGCCTGACCGTGGGTGGAAATGGACAGGGGATACATCGCTTCCAGGCGTGAGCCGTTGTAGTACAGCGTTTTGCGGGGGCCCGGCACATTGGAAATCACCAGATTGAATACCGGCTGAGTCCGGCCCGCCAGGCCGATGGCAAGCTGGGTGATGAATGGGGCCATCATCAACAGGGTGTAGGCGGTCAGGGATTTCTTGTCGAGCTTGTGCAAATGCTGCTTGGCGGCCTGGGTTGAAGCATGAATCGTCGCCAGGCGGAGGCCTGGATCGGACTGGTCGGTGGCCAGCGAGGCCAGCATGAAGGTGACGGCCGTGCCCACGCTCATATCTCCGGGTGGCCGTATCGAAACGGGCAGGCCCGCGATTAACGGTTTGGCTGGCAGGGCGCCAAGGTCGCTCAGATAGCGGCGTAGCGCGCCAGCGAGCAGGCAAAGCATGACATCGTTGATCGTCGTCCCCGAGCGATGGGCCACGGCGCGAACTTGCTCGAATCCCAAAGTCTGGGTGGCTATTCGCCGTTGTGTGGAAACTCGTTGGTTGAAGATGCAGGCTGGCGCGGTGTAGGGCGCTTTGAGGGCACTGTGCGTGCCTCGAAGCCCGGCTCCGAGCAGTTTGCCAAAGGCGAACCCCACCCCGGGCAGGCTGCGTGCCTGCGCACGGAGTTTGCGCAGGGTGCCGCGCGGAATCCAGCGAGCTTGTGGAACTGGCAGGTGTTCCGGCTGCCCCGCATCAGGATGGGGGGACCAGGGTGGGGGCAGTCCGCGCGCCATGGGATCTTCCGAGAGCGCTACCTGTAGCAGGCGTGTGCCTCCTATACCATCCATCAGCGCGTGATGAATCTTTATCATCAGGGCGTAGCGGTCGTCCGCAAGTCCGTCAATGACATGGCACTCCCACAGGGGACGGCTCATATCAAGCTCCAGACCCTGCAGATGGGAGACCAGTTCGCCAAGTTCCCGCTCGCCGCCAGGCTCCGGAAGCGTCCAGCGGCGCAAATGGTGGTCCAGGTCGGCATGCTCCAGTTCCACCCAGCCGGGCATGAATGCATTCAGACCGCTGGCGTCCACCTTCAGCGAGAAAGGTGGGGCGAGGCGTGAGTGGCTGCGGAGCAGGGCCAGGGTGCTGGTCAGAGTTTTTGTATCGGCAGCAGAGGAAAATATCTGCAAGCAGCCCACGTGCATCGGTGTCGCCTGTGACTCAACGAGCAGCCACGCCCTGTCCAAAGGCCCAACGCGAAGCATGATCACTCCATTGCCCGAGGGGAAGCCTGACACTGCGGCCGCTGCGAAAACCTGTCATTGACTCAGGTCATGCGAAATCGGCCTGGTTCGTCCGTGCCGGCGAACGATTACACTGGGCGCCCAGTTTTCCAGGCGAGCGGATTTTGAGCGGAGCAAAGTCAATTGCGGTTGTCGGTTCAGGGATTGGCGGGCTGGCGGCAAGCTGGTATCTCGGTCTTGAACATCAGGTCACCCTGTTCGAAAAGCAGGCCCAAATCGGCATGGCGGCGCATGGCTTGGAGTGGGGTGGTGCGCGGGTGGATGTACCCTTGCGGGTCTTGTATCGCGGTTACTACCCCACGCTTACGGCGCTTTATGCCGCAGCCAATATCGAAATAACCGCCGCGGATTATTCCGCCTCATTCAGCGAAATCGGTGGTCCCAGCTATTTCCGCTATCGAAACTGGCGGCTGGGATCGCGTCTGTCCATACCGATGCTGCAGGGAGGGCAGCCGTGGGGGCCGCGCGCGCGGCGGATCGTACTGGACCTCATGCGGATCTACCGCCGCGCCGGCCGCGACAGCAGGCGCTTGCGGGGGCAGGCTGTCAGCCTGGATCGCTATCTTCAGGAGCAGAACTACTCGCGCGAGTTCGTGGAGGATTTTTTGCTGCCCACCTTTGCCGCGATCGGCACCTGTAGCACCGAAAGCGTGCGGCGTTATCCAGCCAGAGTGGTGATTGACTACCTGCGCAAGGGCGTGTTGCTTGAGGGCGTAAGCCGCACTGTGCGTGGGGCGGATTTTGTTGTGCAGCGCTTGAGCAGTCTCTGCGAACAGTTGGTGACGTCCACGTCCATTACGCAGATTGAGGACTGTGGGGACAAGCTGCGAATTTGTGATGAGCAGGGTCAGACCCGGGAATTTGATCATGTCGTGATTGCTACCCAGGGTAATCAGGCACAGCATCTGGTTGGCCAGGTCGACAGCGCGGCCGCTCAGGCGCTGAGCCGGTTTCATTACGAGCCCAGCGAAGTCGTGGTACATACCGATACCCGCCTCATGCCCAGCCTTACGCGCAATTGGTCGCCGGTGAATTTTTTTAGAGATCCCCGAGAGTCCCGGCCGATGGCGACGATCTGGCTGAATGCGGTGTTGCCGATATCCAGGCAGGCACCGGCGGCTTTTCAAACCTGGAATCCCCTGATCGCGCCGCACGAGGATCGGATTCTGAGCCAGGCCCGCTTCGAACGTCCGGTGGTCGACCTGCAGAGCGAACGCGGCGTCGCGGAGCTCGACGCCTTGCATCAGCAGCCGGGCCGGCGCCTGTGGTTTTGCGGTTCCTATGCCCAGCCGGGCGTCCCTTTGCTGGAAAGTGCGGCGCGCTCTGCGCAGCGGATTGCCCGGCGGATCGACCAGGCGCCGTGACGGCGGACTTTTTCGACTGCGCGGAACTGTTGCTCAACCAGGGGCACGGCGCGCCTACGGCCTGGGGCAATCTTGGGGACTGGAGCCGGGCGGTCGATTACCCGTCGGCCTGCGCGGCGCTGGCCCGGCGGCTGGCCGATGCGGTGGAGTTGCGCGCCGCGGACCGCGTGCTCGACCTTGGTTTTGGCATGGGCGAGCAATTGCGTCTGTGGCAGCAGCACTATGGCGTGACCCAGCTTATCGGCTTGAATCCCTCGCGCAGCCAGCTGGATTACGCGCTTGCGCGGGTGGATGCGGGCTATTCGCTGCATCGGGCCGGGGCGGAGCAGCTCACCGAATATTGTGAGCCGCGCAGTCGCAGCGTGGTGTTGGCTCTGGATTGCGCTTATCACTTTCCCGATCGGGCCCAGGTCTTCGCCGACATTTGTCGGTCCTTACAGCCGGGTGGGCGGCTGGCGCTCACCGATCTGTTGCTGCCAGACCGCAAGGTCGGCAGTGTCGCGCGGCTCGCGCTTCGAGGTCTGTGTCGTGCCAGCCACATCCCTGTGGAAAATATGCAGAGCTGGGCGCAATACCGCGCGCAGTTGCTGCAACTGGGATTCCTGGAACCACGCATGCAGGACCTCAGCGCCCAGGTGTTTGCGCCTTTTGCGCGCTGGTGGCGTGGTTACCGGCGTCAGGTGCCGCGCGGCAGCCGCCGCAAGTTCGATCTAAGCGCAGCAGCCCTGAACTGGCTCACGCGTCAGGATCAGCTGCGATACGCCCTGATCACCGCGCGGGTTCAAGGCGTCGGCTCATGAATCCGAGCGGTCGCCGATCAACCCGTGACGAAACGCCGCCAGGGTAAGTTCCACGTCGTTTCCGACGCCCAGCTTGTCGTAGATCCGGCGCCGAAAACTGCTCACCGTGTTTGGGCTGATGCCCAGCAGGTCGGCCACCTGCTGGGTGCCGTGACCGGCGGTGATCTTGCGTGCAACCGCCATTTCACGCTCCGAAAGCCGGTCAAACGGTGAGCGATCGCCCCGGCCCACGAGCCGGGCTGACAGTTCGCCGGCAATCTCGGGTGACACATAGCGCCCGCCACCCTGGACGCAACGGATGGCTTTGAGCATTTCGGTTTCGTCGCAGTCCTTGCACAGGAAACCCGAGGCCCCGGCGGCCAGGGCTCGCGAGGGATAGGGTTCGTGGGCGTGCGCCGAGACAATGATGACCTGCACGCCATGAAAATTCGCGGTCACCCGCCGGGTGGCTTCGATCCCGCCGATACCGGGCATATTCAAATCCATCAACACGATATCCGGGCGCAATGCGGCGATGTAGTCCAGTGCCTCCTCGCCTGAGCGCGCGTCGCCGACCAGGGTCAAATCCGCGTGGCGTCCGGCCATATGGGCTATGGCCCGATGAATCATCTTGTGATCGTCAACGCTTAACAGGCGGATCACCTTGCTTTCCCATTCATGGTTCGCGGCCACCACATTAATCCAGTTGTAGTGATATCACTACACGCAGCGGTGAAATCACTACGACTGGGACGTCGTTCACCTACATACGCCTGTGCTATCCGGAACTATTCTGCCGGCGGGATTTTGATCTGCGCGCCCGCGGTCGGTTTCGGGGGCCCGGGCGCACCCTATTAGCGGGCCATCTCGAGGTCGCCACACCGGGCGGCCCCGGGAAACCGCAAAGTTGCAACACAATACTTGAGGGCAATATGAACGGATTCGCTAAATATGCGGTCATCGCCGCCATGGCCGGAACTTCGGCAGTCGCCAGCGCCGGCCTGTTGGGCTGGCGGGGCAAGGATGTCTATATCGTGCAACTGGACCCGGCCGCACTGGCCAACCAGTCTGTGGCACAGCTTAGCGGTAGCCTACTGGCCGCAGTCGGCGCCGACGCACCGTTTTTTGAGTACGACACCGTGTTACAAGGTTTCGCCGTGGCTTTGACCGACCAACAGCTGCGCCGGCTGCGCGGCCTGCCGGGTATTGAATCCATTGAGCAAGATCGCCTGGTCCAGGCGGGCGCCAGCCAGAATAACCCGGTCTGGGGTCTGGATCGCATCGACGAAACCGATTTGGCGCTGGACAATGAATACAGCTATCCGGATAGTGCCGGCGCCGGCGTACATGTCTACGTCATCGATACCGGCCTGAATCCGGATCATCAGGAGTTCAGCGGTCGGGTCGGTGACGGCCAGAACTTCGTCAATGATGGGCCCGGCGGCTTTGGAGGTCTGTTGCCGGTCGATGCGCTCGGCATTTTGCTGGGAAGTGGAGACGCCGACCCCGACGCCTGGCAGGATTGTCACGGGCATGGCACGCATGTCACTGGAACGGTCGCAGGTAGCCAATACGGGGTGGCCAAACAGGCCACCGTGCATGCGGTTCGCGTGCTCAACTGCGGTGGCTCCGGTGCGGGTTCCGCAGTGATCGCCGGAATCGAGTGGGTCGCCGAGAACGCGCAGTTCCCGGCGGTCGTCAACCTGAGTCTGGGCGGCGGCGCTTCAGATGCTGAGGACCGGGCGATCCGCAATTTGTTCAATGCCAACGTGCTGCCAGTGGTTGCCGCGGGCAACGACAATGCGGATGCATGCTCGACCTCACCGGCTCGGGCGCCCGAGGCGCTGACTGTCGCGTCCAGCGCCAGCAATGATGCGGAATCCAGCTTCAGCAATCATGGCACCTGTGTCGATATTTTCGGCCCTGGCTCGAGCATCGTGTCCGCAAGCTACAGCAGCAATACCGGCAGTACGACCATGAGCGGAACGTCCATGGCCTCGCCGCATGTCGCCGGCGCGGCGGCTTTGATCCTCGGTGAAACCCCGAGCCTGAGCGCCGCTGACGTGACCGCGACCCTGGTGTCCAATGCCACCGTTGACAGGATTGCGCTCAGTCCGGCCAATGCAGGCACGCCGAATCTGCTGATCAATGTATTCCCTGCTGGCAACAAGAAGTAGTTCTGAAGCCACGCCCCCCCGCGGTCGGGCGATCTTCCGCACCCCAAAAGCCCCGCCCGCATGGCGGGGTTTTTTTGTGCCCGTGGCGATTCGCCGGCTGCTAAACTGCCGGGCAATTCCCGGCTCCGGTTGCGCCGCGCATGAGCGGTCTGGTCCGCATACGCGGTGACCTGGCCCGGGTCCCAGGGTGTCGCCCGCAGATCAGTCGGAGCCTGTAGATGATGTCTTGCTCGCAGCTGGAAATCGATCGCTTTGATCTGCATCGCTCACGTCTGACCGCAATCCCATTATTGCCACTGGCCGATGGATATATTCGTTTGCGGGTAGAGAGTTTTGCCCTGACGGCCAATACCGTGACCTACGCCGTGGCTGGAGATATGCTGGGCTACTGGGATTTTTTCCCGGCGCATGAGGCCGGTTGGGGCCGCGTGCCGGCCATGGGATGGGGCGAGCTGATCGAATCCCGGATTCCGGAACTGGCCGTCGGTGCGCGCTACTACGGCTGGTTTCCCATGGCGAGCCATGTGGACTTCCAGGCCGGTGTCACGTCACTAGGCTTTCGCGACGACGGCGTACACCGGCAGGCTCATGCGCCGGTTTACCGTGCCTTTACGGATGCCCGGCGCGACCCGCTGTATCAGTCTGGCGCGGATGCCGAAGCGCGACAGGCATTGCTGCGCGGGCTGTTTCAGACCGCATTTCTGGCCGACGATGCACTGGCCGAGCAGCAGGATTATGGGGCCGCGCGGGTTCTGATACTGTCCGCTTCGAGCAAGACAGCACTTGCGCTGGCGGAGCTCATAAGGCGGCGGGGCGGGCCAGAATTGGTCGGCGTGACATCGGCTCGCAATCTGGATTTCGTTGCGCGTCAGTCCTGCTTTGGCGCCGTTCTGGCCTACGATGAGCTTGGTGAGTTGAACCCATCGCTTGCAACGGGCATCGTTGACATGGCGGGCAATACGGCGGTGCTCGCGCGATTGCATGCTCAGTTGGGCGGTTCCCTGAAATTTTCCATGGCCATAGGTCGCAGCCATCACGACGCGCCACGAGTGCCCGTCGCGGGGCCGGTGCAGCCGCAGTTCTTCTTTGCGCCCCGGCAGGCGAGCAAGCGGATCGCACAATGGGGGGCTGCGGAATTCAGCGCACGGGTTGCGGTCGGGCTGGAGCAATTTGTCGGGCAGAGCCGGAACTGGCTGTCCATCGAAACGGTGTTGGGTCCGGAATCGGTGCAGCACGCCTGGGAGCAATTGCTGGCAGGACAGGTTGACCCGTCACGGGGGCTGGTCGCCTCCCTGAGCTAACGGGGCCGCCCTTTGACAAGGCGGGGTGTTGTGACGCGGTCAGGGTCCAATAGTCCCTGCGGACGAGTTCGGGCGATCCGCGAGCCATTAAAGTTGAGCTATCTGAATACAGGGGTCCAACACCATGGCGACAAAATTTGCATCCGCGCAGGCCATGCTGGATGCGGTGGGGCAGGAACTGGGGACCAGCGATTGGCTGCTGATGACCCAGGACCGCATCAATCTGTTTGCCGATGCCACCGATGATCACCAATGGATTCATGTCGACCCGGAGCGGGCCGCAGCGGGGCCGTTTGGGGCGCCGATAGCGCACGGCTATCTGACCCTTTCGCTGATCAGTCGCTTCTTGCCGGAAATCGTTCAGGTGCAGATGAAAATGGGCGTGAATTACGGCTGCGACAAGATCCGCTTTCCGGCAGCCGTGCCGGTGGGGGCGAAAATTCGCGGTCGCGGAGAGCTGATTGATGTCCGTGAGATCGAGGGCGGGGTGCAGTGCACGATCCGCGTCACCGTGGAGATCGAGGGCGGTGCCAAGCCGGCCTGCGTGGCGGATTCAATCAGCCGTTTTTACTTTTAAGCCGGGACGCGCTAAAGCTGGCACGGCTCAAAGTGTACTCTGCGCAGTGTATCGGCGGAGTGATCAGCCTGGCGCGCAAATTTCAAGGATCAGTACATGAACGAAGCCGTCATCGTCGCGATTGCCCGCACAGCCATCGGCAAGGCCTATCGCGGCGCTTTTAACGACACAGAAGCACCGGTGCTGGGTGGCCATGTGGTCAGGGCGGTGGTGGAGCGCAGCGGCATCGATCCAGCCGATGTCGACGACCTGATCATCGGCGCGGCGGCCCAGCAGGGGACTCAGGGATACAACCTGGGCCGGCTGTGTGGTTATACCGGCGGTTTGCCGAATACGGTGGCGGGGATGACGGTGGATCGTCAATGCTCGTCCGGCATGATGACGATTGCAATGGCAGCCAAAGACGTCATGGTTGGGGAAAAGGACATCGTGATCGCCGGCGGTCTCGAATCCATCTCGCTCACCCAGACCAAGCACAAAAACAGTTACCGCACGCCCTCGGAAGCGGTGTTGGCGGTCGAGCCAACGGCCTATATTCCCATGATCGAGACGGCCGAAATTGTCGCCGAGCGTTATGGAATTTCGCGCCAGGCCCAGGATGAATACGCGCTGCAGAGCCAACAGCGGACTGCGCAAGCCCAGGCTGCCGGGCGGTTCGCGGATGAAATCGTTCCGCTCACCGTGAACAAGCTTTTGTTTGATCGCGAGACCAAGCAGCCCGCCGGTCATGAGTCCGTGACACTGTCCCAGGATGAAGGCAATCGGCCTGAGACCAGCCTGGACAGTCTGAGCGCGTTGCGGCCAGTCTGGAAGGGGGGGCAGTGGGTCTCCGAGGGTCAGCATGTGACAGCGGGTAACGCGTCGCAACTGTCCGATGGCGCGGCCGTGGTGATGGTCATGAGTCGGGCCGAAGCCCAGCGGCGAGGCTTGACTCCTTTGGGCGCCTACCGAGGTACGGCGGTGGCCGGCTGCGATCCGGACGAAATGGGCATCGGACCGGTTTTCGCCATCCCGAAACTGTTGCAGCGCCATGGCCTGAATGTCGCCGATATCGGCTTGTGGGAATTGAATGAGGCTTTTGCCTGTCAGGTGATTCACTGTCGCGATACGCTGGGAATCGCCAACGACCGTCTGAATGTTGACGGGGGCGCGATTGCGATCGGTCATCCGTTCGGCATGTCTGGCGCGCGAATGG
>JBFIIN010000098.1:0-9847 GCA_041601225.1 Oceanococcus sp. | reverse complement strand
TTTCGGACCCCGGTTTGCGCCCATATCTTGGTGTGGCGGTATGTTCTTCGGTGAGTCTGGAGAGAATCTTTGTGGCGCCCAGATACGATGTGCCAGCGGTCGATGGCCTTAGCGGACGAGCCAGGCTCAGAATTCCGTCGCGGGTGCTAATGCCTGGAAAATACGTGTTCGTTATTGGTTTAAGTGAGGCTCAGGGTGGTGTGCTCGACGCCCATAATCATGTTGGTCAATTCGAGATTATTGGCGAACCAGGCGCGCACCTCCGAGGCTTTGTCCAGGTGGATTGTCGGTGGCAGGCTTGAACATGCGGTTCAGCATGGCGGTCGAATCGTTGATTGGTGTGCGGGCCAGGTCATATTCACCAGATCTGGGCTTTGCGACCCAATACTGAAAAGGTCGGCGCTCACCTGGGTCAAACCCTTACGCATGGAACCCCGTCGCGTCATCGCGTGCATATCATTGAGCGGGGAACTTAGCTCAAGAAATGACGTGCATTCGCGCGATTTCCAATTTCGACCAAGCGTTGATTGCGCTTGATATTGGGTGTATGCGCTGCGGCCTACCCGCTTGGTCCGGGGATTGTGGAAACTGTGTAGATCCCCCCGATCAGCCCCTGCCGCGCACAAATTTTCAGAACTTGATGCACACAAGCTCGGTAAACTTTGTCAGGGGCCAAATGTCGGTGCTATGCTGTTACAAGTCAAGAGGCACCTATGTGGGATGGTGCGTATGCCGGTGCTTTTCGCGCTCATGACAGGAGCGGGGCACAGAATGACATTTCTGTCCTTGATACTAGTTCCAGCCTCAATCAAATATCCTATGCAATCTGCGGAAATTCCAGTTGATGGACCTCGGCATTGTCCCGGCTGCGCCAGCGCTCGGGCGGAATTGGTGAGTGATTGTGTAAATCCTGCGTTATCCGGGCCTGCAGTTGAAAGCGATCAGGGTCGCCTGTGGCGCTGTTCGGATTGTGCATTGGTATGGCGTACCCCAATTCCTACGGCGCCCCAGCTATTGGAGGCAAACCGTGCTCTAAAGTTGGGCCGCTTGACCTACCAAAAGGTCGAGCCAATCGCCTGGGCCCAGGTACGGCGAATTTGCCGGCAGCGCTTTGGGGAGCAAGCGAATGTGCGCATTCTCGACGTCGGATGTTATGACGGCCAGTTCTTAGATTGGCTGGGCGACGGTTATGAACGCTACGGGGTGGAGCCGTCGGCGGACGCTCGGGCGACGGCCATCAACAAGCACCATGTATCAATCATCGGGGAAACATTGTCGGACCTGCGCGATGACGCGCCGAAGCGATTTGACGTGATTACATTGCTCGATGTTTATGAGCACATCGAACGCCCACAGATTGTTTTGGAGCAGGCAGCCGAACTCTTGAAACCCGGTGGAGTCCTGATTATTTCCACGGGAGACTTTGATTCGCGTTGGTGGCGTCTTAACAGAAGCAATTATTGGTACCTGCAAACTCCGTTTCATTTGGTTTTTGCTAGCCCCCGACATTTCCGATTGGTAGCAGCGTCTCTCAATTTGACTGTGGATTCTGTTATTCGCCATGCCCATATTCGAGCGCCATGGCTGGCCCGTTTGCGAGCGGGCGGTCAGTCCCTGTATTTGTGGACGAGAACTGCGTCAACGTCGATAATTCCGCGCCTGCTCAGTCAAATATTGCCGCGCCTGCCGGGTTTGCGAGGGCTTGTGCATCTACGCGGCGTTCGGTTTCCAGCATCACTTGCTGATCATGTGACTGTGGTGTTGCGTCCCACTCTACTGACGAAGGATTAGAAATTGAGCCTGTCACTCAGGTCGGAAAACTCTACCCCGACGGCCGCGGAGTTGTATCTCGATTTACTCATAGCGACCCTTGCGAATACCGTGTACGGGAAGTTCGAACATCGGGAGTTGGAGTCAAGCTCACTGGTTCGACGGATCGTCAAGAAGCTTGCTGCGCAGCAGGGCGCAACTGTGATGAAGCCGACGCCCATGCGCAAGGAAAAGCGTGAGGAAGGCAGAGATTGGCCACCCCATGCGCATACGATGGCAGGCTTGAAGCGCCTGCGAAGCTTGGCGATCGCGGTGCGCACAGTCATCGAAGAGGGCGTGCCGGGGGATTTGATTGAAACCGGTGCCTGGCGCGGAGGTTGCTCTATTTTGATGGCTGGCGCCTTGAAGGCTTATGCCGAGCAAGGCCGAAAGGTATGGGTGACTGACTCGTTCTGCGGACTTCCGCCTCCGGACGATGCGGATGCGCCCGACCAAGGTGATCGTCATCACACGATGACCGGTTTGGCGGTTTCGCTGGATGATGTGCGGGAGAATTTCGCTGCCTACGGTTTGCTTGACGGAAATGTTGAGTTTTTACAGGGATGGTTCAAGGATACCCTGCCCGCTGCCGCCATAGATTCCTTGGCGGTAATGCGGCTCGATGGCGATATGTATGGCTCAACAAAGCAGGCTTTGGAAGCCTTGTATCCGAAACTTGCACCAGGAGGCTATGTGATCATTGACGACTACGGAAACTGGGCGCCGTGTCGCCAGGCCGTCGATGAATTTCGGACAAACAATCAAATCGACGACGAGATCGTTGAGGTGGACTGGACTTGCGTGTACTGGCGTAAGCCCGGATCTTCGGAATGACGCGATCGCTGCGCGGCCTGCTGCGCAAGGTAGTCAAGCCGGAGTCCTTGTATCCTGTTTATTTTCGCGCTCGCAATGCACTCGGGCGTGGCGAAACCCGATTCGAAATCGGCATCGTCACTTATGTCGCTCGATACGAGGCCTATTTTAAGCCTCTCGTGGCAAATCTTAAGCGGCAGTTTCCTGACGTAATGATTCGTGTTGCCGTGAACGGTTATCACGACCAGGTTCGACAATTGGAATTTTTGGCTCATGTCGAGCGAGATTTTGGTGTTGACCCAGGTGTAGAACTCCAGACATGGACGGAGCCACAGAGCTTGAGCTTGCTTTGGAACCGGTTGATTCGCAGCGTTAGCGCTGATTATGCTTTGATCTTGAATGACGACTTGACACCGGCTCCTGGATTCAGGCGCGAGTTAGAGATAAATTGGCGCCCCGATTCGGAAACAGTGTGCCTAATCAATCGCAGTTGGTCATCATTCTTTATTCCCACAAATCTGGTGAACGCGATTGGCTGGTTTGATGAGCGCTTTCCAGGCGTTGGAAATGAAGATCAAGATTATGAGGCGCGAATGGCTCTTGACGGTCGGGTGCCTCAGAATATGAGAATTTGGACCCTAGACAATCTGATTGTCAAGACCACGGACTTTTCCTACGGGCCAGAAATGAAAGTGGCGAATTTAAAGTATTCGGGGCCAAATCTGGAGTTTTTCAATTCCAAGTGGGAAGTTCGTAACTTCCCGGCGGAAGGATACATCTGGGTGGAAATTCTTAAAGCGTACGTTCGGATTCGACCCGGAATGGCAACTCCGAATTTTTATGGGGGCAGTCCTGATGTTTGACGAGAACGCCAGTGTAGATCTGGTAACCGGTGGAGCGGGATTTCTAGGGTCTCACGTTGTCGATGAGTTGTTGCGCATGGGGCGCAACGTTTTGGTATTGGACGATTTGTCTGGTGGCTTTGCAGACAATGTTAATCCGGCTGCGAAATTGGTTGTTGGCAGCGTCGCTGACAGCGCTCTGGTCGATCGTTTGTTCCTGGATAATCGGATCGTTCGAGTATATCATCTGGCCGCGTACGCTGCGGAAGGTTTAAGTCACTTTATTCGGCGTTTCAATTACGAAACAAATTTGATCGGCTCGATTAACTTGATCAATAACGCCGTTGTGAACAAGGTGGAGCTTTTCGTATTTACCTCTTCCATTGCAGTCTATGGGTCGGGGCAGGCTCCGTTTGCCGAATCAACGACGCCGAAACCGGAAGATCCGTATGGGATATCGAAATACGCGGTGGAATTGGATCTGGCGGCAGCGCATGAGCAGTTTGGTTTGAATTATGTCGTATTTCGGCCGCACAACGTTTACGGGGAAAGACAGAACATCGGTGATCGTTACCGGAACGTGGTTGGCATCTTCATGAACAAAATCATGTTGGGGGAAAAGTTGCCGGTTTTCGGCGATGGGCGGCAGACCCGGGCCTTTAGCTATATCAGTGATGTAACCGTGCCCATAGCGCGAGTAGCTGAATTCCCGGCTGCCTGGAATCGCCAGATCAACATCGGCGCCGATCGTCCATATTCGGTGTTGGAACTTGCTGATGTTGTTATTGAAGCACTCGGGATGGGAGGGGAATTGGAGTTTCAGGCGCCGCGCAATGAAGTCATTCATGCCCATTCCGATCATCAGTTGGCGGATCAACTTTTTGGGGAATTGATTGAGGGCGTTAGCTTGAAGGAAGGGATCCAGCGTATGGCCGATTGGGCACTTGTGGTCGGCGGGCGGGAAAGTACCGTACGAGCGGATATCGAGATAGAGGAAGGTATGCCCCCAATATGGCGCAGTCAACTTGAGAGCCCGCTGAATGAATCAGATTGATTTCAACTATCGCCTGACAAGCTATTTGCGGGCGTTGGAGCGCGTCTTCGCCGGAAATCGGACAGTACTTGATATCGGGTGCGGCGAGCGCTCGTTGATTCAAAGGTTCGATTGGGACGAATCCGTCGGGGTGGATGCGCATCAAAAATCAGTCGACAACGCAAGAGCACGCGGGACCCATGATCGATTGGTCTGTGCGAATCTTATGGAACTCGACCAGCACTTCTCTGAAAATTCCTTTGATGTCGTGGTTGCCCTCGACGTGATCGAGCATCTTCCCAAGGAGGCAGGTTGGAAGTTGCTTGAGGCCATGGGGCGGATTGCGAAAAAGCGCGTGGTCATTTGTACGCCGAATGGATTCATGCCCCAGCCAGCGAACGATAACCCTTTTCAGGAGCATGTCAGCGGTTGGTCGTTTGAAGAATTGACGGATGCGGGTTATTCCGTGGTTGGACTGTGGGGATTGAAGGGGCTGCGGGGTAGCTACTATGAACTGAAGCTATCCCCAAATGCATTAGGTCGCTGGTTGAGTCGCATTGCCGATTTTTGGGTGACGGACAGGTACCCCAAGGCGGCGGCCGGATTGCTGTGTAGCAAGGATGTCATGCCGGAGCCGGCCGTCTGGGGCGACGGATCCGCCGATGCGCGGTTGGGGCGGTTGCATGAGTAGTTAGAGGCAACATGCAGATGACCGTTAGCTGAGGAGAGGTGGAGTTCGTGATGCGATTTGGTGAAGGGGTGGTCGTTCTGGGTGCGGTAGTTGTTGTCGTCGCGCGCTCGGTGTCGTTCTTGACTCCTCCGAAACTGGTGGCTCAGCTTGAGGCGAATGGCGAATGAGGCTGTCAATTCCGGGACGTATTCCCAACGCCTTGTGGATGCGATTTGGCCATCTCTCGCGAGTCGATGTCTTCGCGGAAGACTTCGTCAGCCAACAGGCGCCGATCGTGCTGGGCGGCTGCGCGCGTTCGGGCACCACTTTGGTGCGGGTTTTGCTGGACTCGCATCCGGCAATCTTTTGCGGTCCCGAGACCGGATTGTTTGCGTTGCCACAGCTGGAACTGCATCACCTGCATGCTGTCGCTGACCGCTACGGATTGGCGCGGGCCGTGGTCAGAAATCTGTACCGCCACACGCATTCACGGGGGCAGTTTGTGGACCGCTTTTTCGCACTCTGTTGTGAAGACCGGGGCACCAAGCGTTGGGCCGAGAAAACGCCCAAGAACGTGCAGAACATTGCGGCGGTGTTCAAATGCTTTCCACAGGCGCGTTTCATTCACGTGATTCGCGACGGGCGTGATGTGGCTTGTTCATTGCGGACACACCCCAAGTACCGCAAGCAGCGGGGCGAATGGGTGGAAACAGGAATCCGCGTGGCCATGGATCAATGCGCCGCCCGTTGGGTCCGTGACGTGCGGGCGGGCCTGCGCCATCGCGACGACCCGCGCTACCTGGAGGTGCGTTATGAAGATCTGGTGAACCAGACGCGGGCGACGATGGAGAAGCTGCTCGAGTTCGTGGGCGAGCCCTGGGATGAGCGGGTTTTGCAACATACGACCGTGGATTCGTCGCTGCGCGACGTCAATACCTTCTTGGAAAGTGCCAATGCAGTCAAGCCGATCAATCACACTGCACTGGGACGGTGGCGGGAAGAGTTGACCGGCACTGATCGTGAGACCTTCCAGGCCATTGCCGGTGAGCTGATGCTCGAGCTGGGCTACGTGAGCAAGGCCGATTGGTCGTGAGCGGCGCGATTTCGGAGTCGAAAGCGTGCTATTGCAATTCGCCAATATGCGCGGAGGCTGGATCTCCTGCTTAGAGCTGCCGCGCGGTGATTTAAGCGGGTAGCATCGGTGTGCCATTGATCGCTCAGGGAGCGAAAGCGAGTTCATGAAGTTGTCAGTCCACGGCCCGGACCCGGGGCAGCCCGCATCTGCCGCGGCCCCGCCGGAGCCGCACGCCAATTTGTCAGCACCACCACGCTTACTCTTGGTCTCGCAATGCGCGGCCGGCGCGGGTCATGTCGGCGAGGTCGTGTTGGCCGATATCCTGCGTGCCCGGGGCGCGGGAAAGATTCACTGCGTGAGTTTGCGCGCGCCTGCGCGGGCCGAGGCCGATTTGTCTGCGGAGGCCATGACAGTTTTGAGCCGTTTTGATGAGCCGCTACGCGCCGCCGCGCAGGGCCGGATGCGTTGGCTCGCAGATTTCGCAGCGGCGGCACAGCAACATGCGGCACGGGCGCCGCTGTGTGCCGAATTGGCGCAGATTGCCAGCCAGCAGCAGTCGCAGGTTTTGCTGCTGGTCATGAATTCACCGGCCATGATCCAGGTCGCGGCCCGGCTTGCGCAACAGACCAACTTGCCCCTGCTCTTGCTGGTGTGGGACGACGTGGCGCAGGTGGCCCAGCAGTTTGGACTGGGTCGGTTCAGCTCCTGGCTGTTGCGGCGCCAATTCGCCCGCGCGCTGGGCGCGGCTGCGGCGGTGGCGGTGGTCTCGGAGACCATGGCCGCGGATTATCGTGCCCAATACGGAGCCCATACGCTGTTCTTGCGGCATGGGCGTTCCCGGGCCGCACGGCAATCGGCGCGTACCGAGGCGCAAGAAATATTGATTGGTTTTGCCGGCGCCATGCACGGCCGGCGCGCCTTCAATAGTCTGGTGGCGGCGCTGGATAGCGTCGACTGGCATTTCGAAGGGCTGCCCGTGCGCCTGCGCATCACGAGTCCGTCGCTACGCGTGAGTTCCAGCGCGCACGCGCGGCTTGAGTATTTGGGCTGGGGTGATGAGCAGCGCAGTTTCGAGCTCCTGCAGGAAGCAGATATTGCCTATTTGCCGCATCCCTTCGAAGCCCACTTGCGGCCGGTTGCACGTTATTCTTTTCCCACCAAGCTCAGCAGCTATCTTGCCGCGTGCCTGCCAGTGCTGGCCCATGCGCCAGCGGATTCCTCGGTCGCGTCATTTTTCCACGATCATCCCGTGGGCGCCTGTTGTGATTCGCTGGAACCCACCGCCGTGCTGGCGGCCCTGAAAGCCGTGTGGACGAATCGGGAGCGATTCCGCGAACAGGCGGAACTCGTGCATGAGCAGGTACTCGGACCCCGTCAGTTTGAACAGCAGATCGGGAAACTGATTGCCGCAGCAGGGGTCCCGACATGAGCGCACCGAACACCGTGCTGATTGTGAGCCCCACCGCCAGCGTCGCTGGTGGCGTGCAAACCTGGTTGCGCGAAATCTGTACGCGCATGGATCAGAACCGCTGGCGCCCGATCGTCGCGCTGCTGCGTGGGCCCGTGGCCCACGATGCGGACCGCTATCGCGCCGCTTATCCGGAGCTGGAAACCGTGGAGATTGACGGTCGCGGTCTCGATGCCGCCGGACGCGTGCGCGCCGTGCGTCGTTGTCTGCGCAAAGTCCGGCCCGAGGTGGTGATGCCACTGACCGCCGTGGATGCCCATCATGCGATCTGTGCGGCCAAGGCCGACCGCGAGCCGGCCCGCTATCTGCTCACCGTACCGGGCAATGTGCCCGGCCAGCTGGCCGACGCGCAGGAGTTTCTGCCCTTTGCCGATATGCTGGTCTGCCCCGGTCAGCTGGCCTGCCGGGTGCTGACCGAAAGCGGGATGCCGGCGCAGCGGGTGCGGCATATTCCCAACGGCGCGACCTATCCCAGCACGCCCCGGGTGCCGCGCCGCGCCGATCAGCCGCTGCGGCTGGCCTATGTGGGCCGGCTCAGTCAGGGGGATAAACGCGCGCATGATCTGATTGGTTTCAGTCAGGCCCTGCGGGCCCTGGGTGTTCCGCATAGCCTGGATATCGTCGGTGATGGCAGTCTGGACGCAGAACTGCGCACGGCTTTGCAGGGGCAGGCGCGCTTTCACGGCCGGCTCGATAGCGAGCAGATCTACCAGACCATCTATCCAAATCTGGACCTGTTGTTGCTGTTCTCGGAATCCGAGGCCTTCGGCATCGTGCTGGTAGAGGCCATGTTGCATGGCGTCGTGCCGGTGACTTCGGAGTTCCTGGGCTGGGGCGCGGAAGGGATCGTGCAGCCCGAGCACAGCGCTTTGAGTTTTCCCGTTGGCGACGTCGCGGCCGCGGCACAGCAGGTGGCGCGCCTGGCACAGGATCCTGAATTGCTGGCGAAGTTGAGTTCGCAAGGGCGCGCCACAGTCACGGGGCGCTATCGCTGGAATCAGTGTGCGGCCGGCTGGACCCAGGCGCTGGATCAGATTCTGGAATTGACGCCACGCCAGGCCGGCAATCCACCGCGGCCCGCGCCGACCACCGGCCGCATGTCGATGTTGCCGGCGGCAGCTGCTGATGCCCTGCGCCGTGCCCGGATCGCCTGGCGCGGCGTGCCGTCAGCCATGCTCGGCGGCGAGGAATGGCCGTGGATCAGCAAGCGCCATACGGCTGAGCACTTGCAGCGCATCGAGGCGCGCTCGCGAGCCCTGGATACCGCGGAGGCCGGGGCATGAAGCGCGTGCTGTTCGTGACGCCCTCGGCCTATATCTTGAGTGGACTGGCCGCCTGGCTGGATGCGCTGGAGCAGCATCTTCCGGCAACCGGCTGGGAGCCGGTAATCGGCCTGGTCCAGGGTCCGCGCTTTCATCAGCCCGAGGCCTATCTGGCGGTGCACCCGCATCGCCATGCGCTGACCATCGCCTGCAACACGGGGACCCCCGCGGGTCGACAGATGGCCCTCGCGCGAGCCCTGAAGAGTCTGCGCCCCGACGTCGTCGCCGGGGTCAATATTCCCGATACCTATCCGGCGGTAGCCCGTCAGCAAGTGCGGCAATCCAGCCTGCGCAACGTCATGACGGTGCACGGCGTGCAGCCGAATCTGTATGAGGATCTGCGCTGCAATGCCCAAATTCTGGACGCGGTCATCTGCACGAATCAGTTGTCCTGCGCTCTGGCGCAGCAGCGGGCGGGAATGCCGGCCCAACGGGTGCTGTATGCACCCTACGGCGTGGAGCTGGGCCCGCAACGGCAGGCCGCGGGTGACAAGCTGCGCATAGGCTGGGTGGGGCGGCTGGAGCAGGATCAGAAGCGCGTCATGGATCTGCCGGCCATCGTGCAGGAACTGGAAAAACTGAACCTGGACTACCGATTGACCGTGGTCGGCAGTGGTCCGGAAGAGGCCGCGCTGCGCGCGGCGCTGGGCGCACGGGTCGGCCGTGAGGTCGAAATGCTCGGATATGTTGAGCCTGAACTCGTGCGCCAGGACATCTACCCGAGGCTGGATGCGCTACTCATTACCTCATCCTGGGAAACCGGCCCCATCGTCGCCTGGGAGGCCATGGTGGCCGGCGTGCCCGTAGTGAGTTCG
>JBFIIN010000097.1:0-9872 GCA_041601225.1 Oceanococcus sp. | reverse complement strand
TCGGCATGGATCATTTCGCGTTGCCCGAGGATCCCCTGGTCCAGGCGCTGTCTGATGGCAGTCTAGGCCGCAGCTTCCAGGGCTATACCAGCTTTGGCCAATGCGACACCATTGGTCTGGGCATGAGCGCGATCAGCAGCGTCGGTCCCTGCTATGCACAGAACCATAGCGACATCAGCGCATACCAGCAGGCCGTCGATCAGCGCAAATTGGCGACGGCCCGCGGCCGGCTCTGCAGTGACAATGACCTCCTGCGACGTGCGATAATCCAGGACATCATGTGCCGCCAGCGGGTTGACCTGAATGCTTATGCGCATCGCCTTGGCCGGGATTTCGCCAGCCATTTTCCGACCGAGTTGCAGGCTTTGCGCCAGCTCGACCCCCAAGCGCGGCTGGTCAGCGTGAATCGCGGCAGCCTGCAGGTGACCGCAGCGGGACATCGTTACCTGCGCCTCATCGCCCAATGCTTTGATGCGTACTCGCCCGCGCGGCAGGCGCAACAACTGGCGGTCGCAGTATAGCTGACAGGAGTCCCATAAGCATCCGCGGCGCGCGGCCATGACGGTCGAACTGAGCTGGTTCGCGGTCGCATTGGTCGGCGGCGCCATCGTAGGTCGTGCGGGCCTGCCGGTCATGGTCGGCTATCTGCTGGCTGGCGCGGGGCTCGGCCTGGCAGGAGTGCAAGCGACCGAGGTTCTGAATGGCATCGCTCACGCGGGCGTGTTGCTGCTGCTGTTCGGCGTGGGTCTGCATCTGCGCGTGCGCAGTCTGCTCAACCGTGTGGTGATAGGCGGCGGCTCGCTGCACCTGGCCATCAGCATCGGCGTGTTCGTAACCGTCACGGTGCCGCTGGGCTTGCCGCTGGGCACGGCGCTCTTTGTCGGAACGATCTTGAGCTTTTCCAGTACCGTTCTGGCAGCCAAGGATCTGGAAAATCGCGAAGAACTCGGCGCCTACTACGGTCGGGTGGCCATTGGCATCTTGCTCGTCCAGGATGTTGTGGCCCTGGCCCTGATCCTGGCCGTAGGCAGTGCAAAGCCTCAGCTCTGGGCGCTGGCCCTGCCCGCACTCGCCCTGGTGCGTCCCGTGCTGGCCGCGCTGGTCAAACGCATGAGCGATGACGGCCTGCTGCTGTTGTTTGCGGCCATGCTCGCCCTGGGCGCGGGCGAGCTGTTCGAATCCGCCGGTGTTCCCGGCGAAATCGGCGCGCTGCTGGCCGGTGCCCTGTTGGCCGATCACCCGCGTGCCGATGAACTGCAACAGCGGCTGTGGAGCCTGAAGGAATTTTTTCTGGTTGGCTTCTTCTTGCAGGTCGGAATGATCGCCATCCCGCATCCCGGCGCCCTGCGCGATGCGCTCGGCTGGGTGGCCTTGCTGACCCTGCTGCTGCCCCTGAAGGCCGCCCTGTTCTTTGGTTTGCTCACCGCTCTGGGCCTGCGCGCGCGCAGCGCATTCTTGAGCGGCAGCGCGCTTGCCAGTTATAGCGAATTCACCTTGCTGGCTGGGCTGGCCGGAGTCGAGCGCGGACTGATCAGCGCCGAGTTGTTCAGTGTCATCACCCTCGTCACCGCCGCGTCCTTCGCCGTGAACTTGCCGGTGAACCGTATGGTCAATGCGGTATACGAGCGGCTGGAGCTCAGGCTGCTCAAGTGGCAACGGAACGGCGAGCACCCGGACAAGCCGCTACGCTCGCTCGGGCGGTCCACACATATGATCGTGGGCATGGGCCGAACCGGCGCCGCCGCATACGATCATTTACTGGATCAGGGCCAGCGACCCGTAGGCATAGATGCTGACCCGGTGGTCATCCAACGCAACCTGGCTGCCGGGCGACGCGTCGTGTTCGGTGATGCCCTGGATCCGGAATTGCTGGACGATCTCAGCCTTGAGCATGTGCGCGGCGCGGTCATTTCGGTGCCCAACCTGAGTGCGCGCTTGCGGACCACCGTGCGCCTGAAGGAGCAGGCCCCCGGCATCCGCATCGCGACCTATGCCCTGCGCGATTCCGAACTTGCCAGCTTGCGCGAGGCAGGCGCCGATGATGTGCATCACATCCTCTCCGATGCCGGCGTTCGGCTTGCCGAGGCCCTGGGCGAATGAGCCCGCCGGAAGCCACGAGCCTGCGATACCCTGCTGACATGAGGCGACCCGAGATCCGACCATTGTCTGCACTGCGGGTGCGGCGCAGGCACTGGCGCGCGCCTTTGCTCCGCCCGGCGGCGGGTCGCCGGCTGCCCGCCGCGTTACGACCTGAAGCGGTGTACCTGAGCGCCAGTCAATTTGCCGGGGGGCTGCATGATCCGGCTTTCCCGGCATTGCTCAGCCGCATCGATCAAGGGCCGTTTCATAACGACACCCGGGTCCAGACCTACTTCGATGGCGCCAGCGCCTTTGCCGCCATGTTGGCGGCGATCCATGCCGCACGCCACGAGATCCTGTTGGAGTCCTACATTTTCAGCGGCGACGCCACCGGACTCAAAGTCCTGGATGCCTTGCGCCTGGCCGCGGCACGCGGGGTCGTGGTCCGGGTGCTCGCAGACGCTTTCGGCTCGTCCGGCACCCGGGGCGATTTTTGGCACCTTCTGCGTCAGAGCGGCTCGCGTCTGCGCCTGTTCCGCCGCCCCCGATACGCTCCGCGGCCGCTGCTGCCGATCCTCGATCACCGCAAGATCCTGGTGGTGGATCGCCACATCGGCTTTACCGGCGGGATGAACATCGCGGACGAGTATCACGCCGGCACCGCCACCGAACGGGTATGGCGCGACACCCATGTCCGCGTAACCGGGAATATCGCCTGGGAACTGGCCCTGCTCTTTAGCGAGAGCTGGACCGCGGCCGGTGGCCAGCCATTGCGCGTGGAAAGCCGACCTTCGACTGGCTTGCAGCACAGTCCCAGCCTGGTGCTGGATTCGCGCCCGGGGCGCGGAATCCAGGAGGTCCACTCCGCTTTTGCGGCCATCATGGGCGCCAGCCGGCAGCGCCTGTGGCTCACCAATGCCTACTTCGCTCCCAGCAGAGCGCTTCTGCGCAAACTCAAAATGACTGCGCAGCGGGGTGTGGATGTGCGCCTGCTGCTTCCACGCCGCTCCGACATACCGCTGATCCGCGCCGCCAGCCAGGCGTATTACGCCGAAATGATGCGATCCGGCATCCGGGTGTTCGAATACCTGCCTGCGGTACTCCACGCGAAAACACTGGTCGCCGACAGCCTCGTCAGCGTGATTGGGTCAAGTAACTTCGATACCCGCTCGTTCACCCTGAATCACGAGTGCAATGTGCTGTGTTTGGATGCCCGGGTCGCCGCGGAGCTTGAAGCCCAGTTCTTGCTGGACCTTGGGTGCGCCGAGGAACTGAATCTGGAACTGTGGCAGCGGCGCGGCTGGGTGCACAAATTCTTGCAGTTTCTGGCGCGGATGCTCGCCCCGATCCTGTAGCTCAGCACCCGGCGTCAAGCGCACGCGATCAATCCCGCGGCTCAGCCGGCCAACGCAAGGTCTCGGGCAACTCTATCTCGACTTCCACGGGCAGGTGATCAGACCAGGGAAAATTCAGCACCTGGGCCGACCTGAGCTTGATACCGGGGGTCACCAGGATGTAATCCAGCAAGCGCGAGGGATTCCAGCTTGGATAGCTGTGCCGCAATCCCGCTGGCACCTGCATTCCCCGCTCGCGGAGCCAGGGCTGATTGCGCAGTTCATCGAGCTGACAGTTCAGATCACCCATCAGCACCACATGCTCGTCATCCCGCACCAGGTGCTGGATATGCTGCAACTGACGCCAGCGCCCACGCCGGCTCAAGGCCAGGTGCGTCGCCACAACCGTCAGGTGTGCGCCGGTTTCACCGAAGCGAAACACCGCCGCGGCGCGCCCGGGAACATGACCCGGCAAGCGATGGTGCTGACCATGGGCGATGGGGAAACGGCTCAGCACACCCATGGCGTGCCGGGCCAGGGGAGCCAGATCGCGATTGATCTGGGTATACCAGTACGGATAGTTGGCACGATGCGCCAGGAAGTGCACCAGATTCACCGAACGCGTTCGAAAACTTCCGGCATCCGCTTCCTGCAGGGCCACAATATCGTAGCCGCGCAGAGCCCGGGCGATCGGCTCCAGGTGCCGGGTCGGGTGCGGAGCCGGCCAGACATGCCGCCAAGCCTGCCGCAGGTAATCCACAGGCCCTCGCGTGCGGATTCCGACCTGCATGTTGTAGGTCAGCAAACGCAGTACACCAAGTGTCGGTTCCAGCACATCGTGGTCCTCAGCAGCGTGAGATGCCCAAGGGTAGAGGATCGCAGCGCAGGCTCACATGCGAACCAACCGGCCAGCTTGACCCAGATCATGTTCCCGCACGTACAATCCTCACACACTGGGCTGCATGGTTCGCCTGTGCGCCCAGAATCAGCTGGGCAACGATTCACGCGGAGAAAGCCGATGAAAGTCCTTGCAAGAATATTGCTGGCCACCGAATTCAGCCCGGCCTGCGAGCAGGCGCGCGCGCATGCCGCTGCCCTGGCGCGCCGCAGCGGCGCCCAGCTGCATATTCTGCATGTCCAGGTCCTGCACGGCGATCAATACGGCTGGGCCGGAATTCCCAATGTGGCCGACGTGGAATCCGCGCTGGAGGATGCCGCCAATCAGCGCCTGAACGATTTCATTGCACCCCTGCCCGATTCCATAGTGCATGCCGTTCAGCGCGACGTATCGGCGGCGCCGACCGTGCTGCGCTATGCACAGGAACATCAGATCGATCTGATCATCTTGGGGTCGCACGGACGGCGGGGCCTGCGGCGGTTCTTCATGGGCAGCGTGGCCAGTGAGATCGTGCGCGGCGCCGAGATCCCCGTGCTCGTCATCGGCCCAGAGCATCGGGCCGAAATCGACAGCTATGACTGCGTCATGGCGCCCGTCGACTTCTCGGCATCCTCAGTAGCGGCCATGCGTGAAGCCGCTGAGATTGCGCATCTCCACAAGGCCCGTCTGGTCGTGGCCCATTGCATCGATACCCGCCCCATGCCGCCCTATTATGCGGCCGAATTCGCCGAGGCGGAGCGTGATCGCGCACGCGCGGACCTTGATGAGTTGATTCGGGATGCGGACCTGGAGGTCACGGCTGAACCGGTGATCAAGGTCGGCATCCCCCACGCCGAAATCATCCAGGCGGCAAAGGAACACAATGCGGACCTTATCGTAATGGGCAGTTCAGGACTGTCGTCGCTGGACCGGCTGCTCATCGGTAGCACCACCGAGCGGGTACTGCGCGCCGCCCCCTGTCCGCTACTGGCCCATCGCGGCGGGGACACTTTGCGCATCTGAGCACGCGGCCTTAGGCGGAGGATCATTCCCTATCCGGCGGTGCCTTGAACAAGGCTTCCATGGCCGCCAGCAGCGCTGCCGGACGCGCTTGCTGCGCAGCTGGATCAAGCGGGTCCACTGCCGCCGCCTGCCAGTTCGCTGCCAAGCGGTCGCAATCCGTATGGCTCAAAGCGCGGCGCAGGGTGGGGAACAGTATCGCTTCCTCCCAACTCAAGTGATGACGATAGTGATCCAGCAGGTTCCGACCAGCCGTCACCAGCTCCTCGCGACTCTGCAGAGGACCATCCCGCGCGAGCCCGAAGGCATCGGCAACCTCGCGTGTCAAGATCTCAATATCGTGATGCTGACGGGACAGATTTGCCATTGGTACGGCCGCGGCGGGATCCACAACACGCAGGCGATCCAGCAACTGTTCTTCCTTGCGGTGATGGACAGCATCCAGATATTCAACGCAGTAATTGATACCGAATTCCAACACATCGAAGTCGGGAACTCCGGCCCGTTCGAAGGCCAGCAGCTGCTGCTCAAACGCAGCCAGCAGTCCGCGAATGCGCCGGTGATCTTCAAGGAGCTGAGCCAGAAACTGATGCATTCATGAAACTCACGCGGGCCATCCATATGGATAAGCCAGAATTGAATTTCTGCGCGGGCCGTGCCTTGACCTGGGTCAACCCGTCATGGATCCGCGCCCGCCGCGCATAGTTCCAGCTGATTCAGCGGAATCTTCAGGTAGCGGACACCATTGGCGGCCGCCGCAGGCAGGTGGCCAGCCCGGATATTGACCTGGGTCGCGGGCAGTATCAGCTCGGGCGCGGATAGCTGGGCATCACGCGCCTGGCGTTGACGGACAAAATCCGCCTCCTGGACCCCGTCATGGATTGCCGTATTGCCTCGCCTCTGGGCGTCCACACTGGTTTCCCAGGCCGGCTCGCGGCCGCCAGGTTGATAGTCGTGGCATACGAACATCCGCGTCTCCCGCGGCAGAGACAGAATTTTGCGGATCGAGCGGTAGAGCTGATGCGCATCGCCACCCGGAAAATCGGTGCGCGCCGTGCCGTAATCGGGCATGAACAAAGTATCGCCGACGAACACGGCGTTGCTGACCAGATAGCTGACACAGGCCGGCGTATGACCGGGAGTATGCAGGACGTCGATCATCAAACTGCCCAATTCCAGCTGATCGCGGTCGGTGACCAGCCGATCAAACTGCGAACCGTCGATCGCCATCTCCGACCCGCAGTCGAACAGATGCGCGAATTTCTCCTGCACCGTGCAAACATGCTCACCAATCACGATTTCGCCCCCCAGCCGCTGCTGCAACAAGGCGGCGCCGGACAGATGATCCGCATGCACATGGGTTTCCAGAATCCAGCTGAGATGAAAGCCTTGATGCTGGATGTGAGCGACCAGCCGCTCCACCGACCGATCGCTGGTGCAACCCAGTCTCGGCTCAAAATCCAGCACCGGATCCACCACCGCGCAACAACCGGATTGCGGATCGGCAACAACATAGCTGATTGTGGCCGTCCGCGGATCAAAAAAACCTTGAACCTGGGCTTCAATCGCGGGAACCAGACGACTGGGACTACTGGCGTTCATGCTGAGGTCGTAGGCAGCGATCCGCGCAGAGCTTCACAAACTAGGCGGCTTGAAATAGTGCGCTCGGAAGCGCGGCGGCGGGCTGCCGGTTGATTCCCACCGGGGACGCAATCCGCGTCAGGCCCGCGCGATCCAGAATCTGAATTTCGCGGCGATCCACAGCGATCAGGCCTTCATCCCTGAAGCGCTTGAGCACCCGGCTGACCGTCTCGGTCACCAGGCGCAGATAGTTGCCTATGTCGCGACGACCCATGTCCAGAACCAGTGTATCGACTGGCTGCGCGACCGGGATCGTGCGGGCGGTGAGATGCAGCAGAAACGCGGCCAGACGCTGCTCGGCCGTGTACTCACCGGCCAAGGCCAGAGCCAGGGCGAAATCTCGGCTCATCAGGCTGAACAGCCGATGCTGCAAGCCGGGCACCGTATCGGCCAGACGCTCCAGTTGAGTGTAGGGCAACACGCAGACCTCGGTCTCGGCCAGCGCCTGCGCGCTGGCCGGATGCCGGCCCGCGTGAAGCGCATCCAGCCCGAACAGGTCACCCGGCAGATGAAAGCCGCGCACCCGCTCGTTACCGTCCAGATCGGTGGTGTAGCTTTTGATTCCACCGCGGCGTACGGCAAAGACCGCCTCGAAGCTGTCACCCTCCCAGTACAAATGCTCGCCGGCCCCCAGCGGCGTCCGGCGCCGCAAGACCGCCCCGAGCAGATTGACATCCGCCGCCGCAAGGCCGCCCGCAATACAGATCGGACGGAGTCCACAGCTATGGCATGAGTTGGCTTGAGGTCCGGATTGTGGCATGGGCGGGCTCCGCCGAGAATACTGGCTGCCATACTGCCCAATTCGGGTGGTCCAGAAAATCCGCGATTACCGCAGCCGCCTTGCGGAAACTACGTATCTGGCGCCCCAGGCAGAGCGCTGATCAAAAAGTGCATCCGCACCAGATGCGCCAGCGAACGTGCCTGCATCTTTTCCATCACCCGCGATCGATGCAGTTCGACGGTCCGTGGGCTCAGATCCAGTTCTACGGCGATCACCTTGTTGGCCTTGCCATTCACGATCCGGCTCATGATTTCAAGCTCCCGGGGGGTTAATTCCGCCACGCGCCGCTGAATTTCCTCGCACTCCGAAGCCTGGACACTGTCCACCGCGTCCTGCGCCAGCGCCTGTTGCACGCGATCGAGCAACAACTCCTCACGGAAGGGCTTCTCGATAAAATCAAAGGCCCCATCGCGCATGGCCTCAACGGCCATGGGCACATCGCCATGCCCAGTCACAAACAAGACGGGCAAGGTAACCCCGCGCGCACGCAACTCCCGAAACAGCACCATTCCGCTCATACCGGGCATACGCACGTCGAGCACCGCACAACCGCGACTCTGTGCATCGACCTCGGCCAGAAACGAACAGGCGTCCGGAAAGCTGCTGACTGGAGTGCCTACAGTTTCCAATAGCAGCTCAACGCTGTCGCGAACAGCTTCGTCATCGTCGACCAAGTAAACGCGGCTTTGCTCAGACATCGTTTACCCGGGAACCTTCCGCAGGCAATGTCAGGCGAAACCGCGTGCCGCCCTGCGGCAGCGGCTCGAAACTGAGGTCGCCACTGTGGCTCTCGGCGATCGTGCGGCAGATCGGCAGGCCCAGACCCAGGCCGTGCGGCTTGGTCGTCAGGAACGACTCGTATATCGCCTCCCCAAGCTCTTCCGGAACTCCTGGCCCGGCGTCGTCCAGCCAGATTTCCAGCCAGCCACCGCGCCCCTGCACGCTCGAAATGCTCAGCTGGTCGGAGCTGCGCTGCTCCAGCATGGCGTCAATGGCGTTGCGGGCCAGATTCATCACAACCTGCTGCAACTGCACGCCGTCGCCGCGTACCTGGGGCAAATCATCGGCGAGGTTCCACCGAATTCGCAGCCCGTGACTCGCCGCATCCGACTCCAGAAGTGGTGCCAATTCGCGCAACAGCGCGTTCACGCAGAGAGCCTTGCGCTCCTGCGGTGCAATGCGCACAAAACGCCGCACGCCCGCAACCACACTACTGGCCCGTTCGGCCTGCCTTGCAATCTTTGTACAGGTTTCCAGCAGCTGCTCGCGGTCCAGATCCGGAGCCGCGAGCATACGCTGTGCGACCTGCGCGTAGTTGCAAATGGCCGTCAAAGGCTGATTGATTTCATGCGCGAGACCGCTGGCCATCTCGCCCAGGGTGCCCAGGCGGGCGACATGGGCCAGGGCCGACTCCTGCTGACGCAAGCGCTCCGCGGCCTCATTGCGCTCAGTCAGATCGCGGATAATCCCCACGAAAGACAATCGCTCACCCGAGCGCACCACGCCGACCGACAAATCCATCGGAAATTTTCGACCGCTCTTGTGCTGACCCGTGACTTCCCGACCGACCCCGATAATCCGCGGCTCCCCGGTTTCCAGGTAACGCGCGATATAGCCGTCGTGACGCTCACGATCCCCCGCGGGCATCAGGATGCTGACGTTACGACCGATCGCCTCCTTTGCCGTATATCCAAAGATTCGCTCGGCAGAGCGGCTGTAGCGGTCAATGATGCCTTCGCGACTGATCTCGATGATGGCGTCGACCGCGGCGTCCATCAAGGCCGCGTAATGGACTCCGCTTTTTGGTCTTTCGACTCGGCGCGATTTCATGACAAGTCCCGACAATTATCCCGCCAATATCGGCATTCGCAAGCCTGGCGGTCAAGCTTCGGAAGCCGGGATGCGGTCGCCAGCGCGCCGCGCTTGGGTTCCGGGGCGGCTCGTACTTCTTGCTTGCGCTGCGCGGGCGCAGCAGACAGTCGACCAGCTCCAATCCGGCCTCGCCCTGCCGAACAGATCACCTTGTGCTTCCTGACAGCCCGCGTTGCGCAGAAACCGGTACTGTTCGACGGTTTCCACACCCGCGGCCAGCACCTGCATCCTCAGGCTCTGGCCCATCTTGATGATCGTCGCGGCAATG
>JBFIIN010000096.1:0-9902 GCA_041601225.1 Oceanococcus sp. | reverse complement strand
GGCCGCCCGCACCAGCTTCCGCGCATTGCTTGATCAGGTGCGGTTCGAACTCGCCAGCGACATGCTGATCGAAGAGCATACAACGCTTGAGGAGATCGGTTTCGTACTCGGATACTCCGAGCCCGCAGCCTTCCAGCATGCGTTTCGCCGCTGGTCCGGACGTTCACCGGGCGCCCAGCGCCGCCTGTTGCGGGGCTGATCACGCGGGAGCTGGACAAGGTCCGAGATGCGAGCCCGGATCAAATCCCCGTCAACTGGCGGACCGGCCCTGAATCATCGGCCTGCGATGGTGGCGCCGCGCTCATTCCTTAGCGGATTGCGGCGTGCCCGCTTCTGGTCTCCAGCTTGAGGAGCTGATGAGTCGCTTCAGCGCCGCTTTGGCGCAGGCCAGTTCTTTCCGCCAGGTGCGCTCCGCGGCGAACACCAGGTCGAACAGTTCAATCTCTTCGCGCGGGGGATCATCATGCAGGAACAGGTTGGCGGCTGCGATCAGGCCAACCGGCGGCTGGTCCTGCGCCTTGACCGGATCTCTGGCGGGTGCGGGTTGCGCGCCAAACAGACGCAGATGTCCGCCGAGCACGGCGAGCAGACCGGGCAGAGCGCGCAGGACCGGCACACCTGTGCGCCACCGGTACGCAACGTATTCCTGTCTCTGGCCATGCGAATTGCGGCGGTTGCCCAACATCGGTTGGCGCTGCAGACGACCACCATTGGGTCCAGGCCGCGCCGTAACCAGAGCAACCAGCCACAGGGGCAGGCTGAGCAGCAGCAGCACCAGGGCCAGCAAGCGATCGCGGCGCGGGCTCACGCTGTGCAATCGGGTCGGCGACATGGTCGCCAGCCAGAGGGGATCGTCAATAATCAGCGCGATATTCTCGGCCGGCTTGATCAGGCGCCCCTCCCCGACGATCGCGTCGGCCAGATCCAGGCCGGCGCCGATATAGGTATCCGGCAGAACGACGGTGTTGATGAGCTGGGTTTCGCGGTCGATGAAACAGTGCGCATCGACCACCACCGGCCCATAGACTTTGCAGCTTTGATGCAGGCTGCTGTGATCGCCCAGCAGCAGAGGGGGCCGGACCACGCTGGCGTCGTGCAGATGACTCAAGCGCCCGCGCCGGACGCCATGATCCACTTCCATGCTGTTGAGTATCAGGCCCGGGAAGCGTCCCTGCGCCAGATCCAGACAGCCGCGGTGATAGTCCGCCAGACTGGTCAGGAGATTGCAGGCATGCCCATCCAGCATGACGCGTGGGGATAGTGTGTCGGCGGCTGGGGGCGGCCAGGCCAGACTCGCCAGATCGGGCTGTTCGCGGTCGCTCAGGCACATGCCGGCGGAGCTGTCGCCGATCAATGCGTGGGCCCGCCCTGAATCCGCGGTGCCGGCCAGGAATTCCCTGCAAACAGCGCTGCGCAGTATGTCTCCGCGTAGGGCAAGGAACTGCTCGTCAAGCTGCCCCATGCATCTGCGGATGAGCTGATCCGGCATTTCCTCGCCACGTGACAGCACATAGTCGATCGTCATGCCCCAGGCGCGGCCTGCGCCGATGCGCTGCTGAACTTCGGTGCTCGCAGCTGATACCACGATCAGAATGCGTTGAATGCCAGCACCCGCGAGATCGTCCAGGGTGTATTGCAAGGGCGTTTTCCCGGCCACCGGCAACAGCGCCGGGCATAGTGACTGGAACAGGGGTGCCAGTTCCTTGCCGCTGCGGTCGGCGAACACGACGGCCTGTTCGATCGATGCGCTCATCAGTAGGCGCCCTTACCGGACAGCACGGCCGGCACGGTCTTGAGCAGCAGCTTGATATTTTCCCATAGCGTCGCCGAATGGATGTACTCGATGTCCAGTTCAACCTGCTGGTCAAAGGGAATGTCGGAGCGCCCCGATACTTGCCACAGCCCGGTAATGCCGGGTATGGCGTCCAGCCGGCGGCGATCGTGCACGCTGTATTCCCGAACCTCGCTGGGTACGGGCGGCCTGGGGCCGACCAGCGACATGTCGCCGCGCAGCACGTTCCAGAGCTGTGGCAGCTCGTCTATGGAATAGCGGCGGATGAACTTGCCGATCCGGGTCACCCGGGGATCTTCCTTCATCTTGAAAATCACGCCGCCCTGCATTTCGTTTTTGTCCATCAATTCCTGTTTGCGGGCCTCGGCGTCCACGTACATGGAGCGAAACTTGAAGAAATCGAATTCGCGAGCCCCGCGCCCGACGCGTTTCTGGCTGAAGAACACCGGGCCGGGCGACTCCAGGCGAATGAGGGCGGCGACCAGTCCGAAGCCCGGAGCTAGTAGAAGCAGCAGAATTCCGGCAGCCATGACGTCGAGTATCCGTTTGCAAATTGCATGAAAAGCCAAACGCAGCCGCCAGCGCGCGCGCCGCGCCGCAGGGCTGCTCATGCGCAGTCTCCAGCGCCCCAGGGGGCCGGTCTGATTGGTTACTGTGGGCGACGGCGGGCGGCGCTCCAGGCCTTCCTCAGGCCATTGCGGTTTGTCTTTGTCGGTATCCATACTGCCTCCGTCGCCGGGCGCGGTGCCGTCGCTCACCTGTTCGTCCGGGCGTGCCGTTTGTGATCTTGTTGCGGACCCTGGAACGGCCGTTCGCCGCTGGCCGGCACAGGCCACGGATTCATGCTCATTGACCTGTCGACCGCGCCCGGATTTGCTGGCGCACGATACCGGCCTGAAACAGGCCGATAAGCCCATGGGCCAAACGCTCGATCCGGCTGTAGACCGCCGCGGGCAGCCACCTCAGCAGGTATGCGGCCCCGGCTGTGAGCACCGTCCGGGTTGGCTCCTGAACCAGGATACGGGGGCTGCTGCGCAGGGCGCGATGAAACAGCTGCACCGCCATTTTGCCGTCCTGCAATCGAATGGCCTGGCGGGCGAGGTAGCGCAGCTGGTAGGCCCGCGCAAGCGACTCCCAGCGGGCAAGAAATTCGGGGGCGTAGCCGCGAATTTTTTCGACCATCTGTTCCCAGGATTCCAGTTGCTTGAGCAGGCTGGCCGAAAGACCTCCGGCATTCAGTCGATACAGGGTCAGGGCCTGAGGTATGCCCTCGATCTCCCAATCGGTGCTCAGGGCAATGCGGATCCAGCACTCGATGTCTTCGGAGCGCCGGAACCGCGCGTCAAAATAGAAATCTTCGGGTTCGCCGTAAAGGTCGTCCGAGTACCGGATCTGGTCAAACACCTGTTTGCGTATAACTGGCGCCGATCCGTTTCCAATGGGGTTTCGGCACAGATAGTAGCCCGGTTCGATATCCTTGAGTTTCGGCATCTGGAAATAGCCGGTAGCCTGCCCGTTCTCATCAACGAAAGCCGAGCGGCTGAACGACACGCCGACCCTGGGGTTTGCATCCAGATGGGCGACATGCAGCGCCAGTTTGTCGGCAGTCCACATGTCGTCGGAATCCAGAAATGCCAGATATTCCCCGCTGGCTTCCCTCACGCCGGTATTGCGCGCTCCGGCCAGGCCGCGGTTCTGTGCGTGCCTGACGATTCTCAGACGCTGGTCCTTGTAGCCGGAGCAAATCTCCATGCTGCGGTCCGGCGAGCAGTCGTCAATAACCAGCAGTTCGAAGTCTTCGAAACTTTGCTGCAGGACCGAATCTATGGCGGCACCGATAAAGTCCTCGACGTTGTACGCCGGCATGATGACTGTGACGCGCGGCATGGTTCACTCCCCTGGTGTTCAGTGGGCAGTATCTCATTGCTTTGGACCCGTGTGCGGGTTGTGCTGCTGGTCAAGCTCAGATTTCTCGAGCTTACCGGCATGGCCGGAGCCGATAATGATCAGGGCCGGCCAGAACAGATAGGCCAGAATTTCGAGATTCTCGCCGAAGGTATACAGAAACAGAATCAGCATCATGGCCAGTCCCGCGCGGGCCACGTTGCGGCGCTGGGCTTTCACCCAGAGGTCGAGGAATCCGTACAGCATGGGAACGGCCAGTGCCAGAAAGCCCACCAGACCCTTGACGAACAACAGGCCGTACCAGCTGTGGTGTGAGCCGATCGGCATGTACTCGACAAGGTGCGGGCCACGCTCCACGATGCCGTGACCCCAGAGCGGTGCTTCGTTGCGCCAGCGCTCGATCGCGATGCGGCCCAGCGCCTCCCGGACCCGGGTGGAGCCGGCTCGCGCACCCCGAAAGGCTTCCCAGAAGCGGGAAAAGGAGTCGACGATCCAAAGGCCGAGAATTCCCGCCACGGTGGAGCCGGCGCTAGCCATGAACAGGACCCAGGGCCTGCTGATCCGTGAGAGAAAGAAGCAAATCAGGCTCACACTGACCAAAGCGACCAGCGCCAGCCGCGATTGGGACATCAGCACCATCAGCACGCAGCCAATGATCCCGATGGCTTTCCAGCGCAGGCTTCGTTCGCGCAGTGCAAAAACGAAATACACATTTGCGACAAATCCCGCGGCTGGCGCCCAGGGCGTGAACAGCCGCCAGCGCGGGGTTCCACTACCGGGATCGATTTCGTACAGAGCGAGCGCGAAGAATTCGGGACCCGGTCCGCCGATGGCCTGCAATGGGGAGACATACAGAATTTGCGGCAGGCCCGCCAGCCAGGCGCCGACGAATATCGGCAGCAGCAGAATGGTGTGCAGACAGACAATCATGGCTGCCCGATAGATGAGCTCGGGCCGAATGTTCAGGCAGCCGATCAGCGGAAACAGCGCGAGCATGGCCCAGCCTTTGGCCCAGCCGATGATGGACTTGATGAGCTTGGGTATGCCCAGCTCGTAACTGACATGTCCGGCGACAAGGGCCAGGAGCATGACGCACATGGCGATTATCCAGACCTGAATGGCCACGGGAATAGGGAAGCGCTCTGCGCTGTCCGGTGAAAAAAGGCGTCTGACCGCGATCAGGAACAGCACCCAGGCAATGACCGGAGCCACCAGATAGAGCGCGCCAAAGAGATAGAAAAGGTAGGTTCGTGTAATCGCGAACCAGACTATTCGCTCTTCAATATTTTCTGGAGAAAGGGTTTTCGAAACCATAGAACCAGCAAGCCGGAGGCGCAGAACAGGGAGCCGATGACCGCACCGACGATTGCCAAAGTCTTGCCGAGAGTATCCGCCTTCCAGGGCAGGGTCGGGGCCGCGAGGAGCTGGAGCATCGGATACGACGCGAAATTGTCTGAACGTCCCAGATCCACTTTGGCCAGCGCTGTCGTGAACACGGCCAGTGCGACCTGCTGTTTGCGCTCGAGATCCTCCAAAGTCGTGGCATCGGCGATTCCTTCGGTGAGACGCTGTTGATCCGTCACGATCTGACGACTCAGCGCGTTGACCTCGGCTCGCAGCCCGCTGGATTCCGCAGTGAGGTTGGCCAGCACTTCCACATTGTCGTTGTCTTCCAGATTGCGTGACAATGCTTCAAGGATAGCGGTCGTGCCCCGCAGACGGATGCCCAGTTCCGCTGATCGCTCATGCAGGTCGTCGGTGAGCCCGCGAAAGACCTGGCCAGCATCGCGAACTTTGAAGTTCATGGCGCCGAACCGGGCCAGGGCCTCGCTCAGGGTCACCGCGGCCTCGGCGCGCCGGCTCAACAATTCCTGAAAAGTTGCGTCCTGCTGCAGCGCGAGCACGCCGTGTATGGTTTCGTCATCCATTCCCAGCGATTGCCGAACCGCAAGTATGCGCGCGTCGAGCCCCGCCAGGCGTCCGCGCATCGCGGCCAGCTTGCGCCGGGAGTCCTCGATACCCAAGGTAATATTCTCGAATTGTTCCAGCGAAATGATGCCCGCCTTGAGCTGGAACTGCACGATGCGCTGCTGGGCCTCGGCCAGCTTGTCGCTGAACGCCTGCAGAGCGGCATTGGTATACCGCTCGCGCTCTGCGACTTCGTCATTGCGCAGCTGTTCCAATCGCTCCTGGAGGGCTTCATAGATGGCCGTCGATTTGTCCTGCGCCAGTTCCGGGGTTTCGGCTTTGATCGAAAAATTCATCAGCGCCGTCTGATCCACCAGTTTGATCCGGGGTTCGCCCAGATCGGATACATGCATGTCCAATTTGGCCGCGGCAGCCTTGAGAACCGGCTTGCTCATGGCAATGGCCTTGTAGTTGACCTTCGGGTCCACCGCGTGTTGGGCAAACGGAGAGCTCGAGGTTGCAGTAGCCTGCCCGATGCTTTCCAGATTGAGCGATTGCCCAGCGCCGGTAACCGGCATGATCACGGAAAATCGGCTGGTATAGGTTGTCGGCGACAGGCCCACGAACAGCAAGGCTGGCAGCCAGATCAGACTCGCGGCAGCGGCGAAGGTAAGTAAATAGACTCGCCGCCGTTTCTGCGGATCCATGCTGGAACCATGAGCCGCAAGATAGGATATCCATCCGCTCAGACCGGGCTCCGGGCTCGAATCCTGTAATTGGTCCATGGCGGCTCAGTTACGAAACGGCAACAGCATGTCCGCGATCGTGCGGCCAATATCCCGCAGGTTGGTGATCCCCGAGTCGTAGCAGGCGATGCCGTCGTTCGGCATCAAATGCGGATTGAGAGACTCACGCTCCGGTTCTGCGATGATCTTTTCGATGGGTTTTTCGAAGATTTCCGTCTCCCCGCTGATGGGGTCACGACTGACCAGCAAACCCACGCGGGCGGCATTGGTCGTCTGTGTGCCGCCCACGCAATTGGCAGAAATCAATCCTGACAGGAACCGCGTGCCGTAAGGTAGCGAGGTGGATTGATTGCCGATTGCGGCTTTGCTGTTGTCAGTTGCTGGTACCGTCAGGTTGGACATGAACACGCGAATGCCGGGTGGGGTCACTGCGCTCGGTCGCACCAGTGCTTCGTTGAAACGACCGGTGCTGGGGACGATGACCTGGTCGCCTGCCATAAGCACCTGAGGTTGCCCGGGCATTCCCGCGGGGATGCCGCTCAGGTCGACCAGGTATCGACCCTGGCCGCGTATGATCATGACCCGGCCCAGATCGGCATCGGGCCGCACTCCGCCGGCCGCGCGCAAGGCCGCCGGAAGAAATCTGTCTGGGGGGAAGTCACCGCTCTGCTGCAGTGATTTCTGTGCCCGCTCGTCGGGCTTGCGGACGTTAACCGTCGCTATGCCTGGCTGGAATACCGCGCCGCTGACGTGAACCTGTATCGGCGCCCATTGCTGGACCTGCAGGCTCAAGGAGACGAAATCGCGGCGGAAGAAGCCAGCATGGATAAGGGCGTTCTCAATGCGATTCCGGGCGCTGTAAAGATTGTCTCCGGCGACGTAGATTGCGGGCAAGAATGGCAGATTCAGGCTGCCGTCCAGATCGATCTCGAACAGACCCGAAAATTCTTCACCGTTCTGCACGGACAGCAGGACGCGGTCACCCGGCGACAGCGCCGGCTTGCCGGGAGCCCAACCGGCATCGACCCGCAAACGCTTGCTTTCGGGCAGATGGGGCGTGGTGCCCGCTGGCTGCCTGGCGGCCCGGCCCAGGTTCTGGCTCAGGCGCAGGTTTAGCGCCGGGCCGAGGACTGCCACCGATGCGGCGACCGGCGGCTGAGGGTTCTGGCGCGGATGTGCGGAAATCAGGCGCAGATTCAAATGGCCCTGGCGGGCGCCCCGCCTGGCCGCTTTGAGGGCGCGCTGCCCTTCGTGCATGTACAACAGGTCGTAATGCCCCGGCGTCGGGTCGGCTTCGTCGACCCAACGCGGAGCGAGCACGGTGTCGGGTTCTGGCCCGGGCTTGGCCGCGCAGGCGCCGAGGCCGAGCACGACCGGCACGAGCAACAAGCGCAGCTTAAACGGCGCTGGTTGCGGCATCAGCGGAATCGAAAATCTGGAACACGTGATGCAAGCGGGTCAGTTCAAGCAGGGACTGAATCTGTTTGTTGGGTTTCAGCAGATGCACCTCTCCCTGCGCTTCGCGGGCCGCATTCAGGGCGCTGATCAGCACGGAAAGCCCGCTGCTGTCCGCGAACTCGACCGCGCTAAGGTCAAGTACCAGGCGCGTATCTCCGCCCTGGATCAGCCCCTTGAGTTCGGCGCGCAATCCGGGCGCGTCGGCCATGACCATCCGTTCCGGCAATTCGATAATCAGCCATTCACCATTCTTCGTGCAAGGCATGGGCATTGCGTTGTCTCCTCGAGGTTCGCGCATATATTAGGATTTATCACGAGCCGGCTCTGCCTGTGGCGCAGCACCAGCGAACGGCACTCTCAAATTCTTGACCAGCTTGAGAACATTAGCATTCCCGCAATCCAGTAACTCGACCGTGTCCATCCAGCTCTGGATGATAAACCAGCCGCGCCCATGCTCCGTTTCGGTGGCGTTCAAATCGCTATCCGGCAAACTTTGGAGTGCTTCACCCCAATCACGGATTAGCACCTGGAGCGTCCGTGTTTCGCATTGACAGATCAGTTCGATGTCTCCCGTTTCGCGTTCCGAATAGGCATGCTCATGAACGTTGTTCAGGGCTTCGGCGACGGATACGCAACATTGGAAAACGAAATTTTCGTCGTGGCCGCATTCTGCCAGCCATTTGCGGAGATCATCGACTGCGCCGGAAATCTGCACGGCTTCGCTGTGCAAATGGCGGGTAAACGCGGTCAGATCTCCCGCTGACCGCCGGAGCAGCAATACGGAAACGTCGTCGTCCATCAGCGCCTGGCCGCTCCAGTTCTGCAACTTCTGGTGCAGCGCCGTGATGGCTTGGGTCGCAGGCAGCTTGAGCCCGTCCTCCAGCAGACGCGCCAATCCCGGGCTGCCCAATTCCTCGCCCGCCGCGTTCACACATTCGGTGGCTCCGTCGGTGAACAGGGCCAGACAATCGCCAGGTGCCAGGTAAAATTCATGAGTGTTGTAATGCGCGGGGCTGAAGATTCCGACCGGTAAGCCGCCGCCCGGGATCGTGGCAGCAGGCAGACCGTCGCGCAGTTGGAGTGGCGGTGGGTGTGCCGCGTGGCTGAGATAACCGCGGCCGGACTCCAGGTCCATCAGACCCAGTACGATTGTGAAATAACGAGCGGTCTCGGAGCGGTCACGGAAACGTTGGTTCAGGCGCTCCAGGAGTTGATCCGGTCGCGCATATTCGGTGGGCTCGCAGTCCTCCAGCCATTGGGTTAACGCGTGGAACACGGCGAAAGACAGCAGCGCCGAGGCAGCGCCGTGGCCGCAGACATCAAGCAAAAAGAAGGCGACCCAGCCATTGCGCAGGGGCAGGTAGTTCAGCATGTCGCCGCCGAGGATGGCCGCGGGTTGAAAGAAGGTGGCGATCTCAAAGTCGCCCAGCTCAGTCTGGCGCGGTGGCAGCAGGGCCTGCTGCAGGGTTCCCGCCGCTGCTATGTCCTCGTCCAGCAGCCTTTTTGCTTCGCGTTCGCGGTTTAGCGCCAGGCGCGTACGGTCGTTTTCCCTGGCCAGTCGCGCGCGCAGATCACAGACCCTCTGGCCCGCGCGCAGGCGCGCGAACAACTCGTCGTGATTGACGGGTTTGGCGAGGAAATCATCGATGCCCGCCGCGAATGCCGCGAGCAGGTCTGCGCGCGAGTCGCGGCCCGTGAGCATGATGAAGTAGCTGCCCTCCAGGCCCAATTCGCCGCGAATCTTCTGACACAGCTGCACGCCGTCCAGGCGGGGCATTTGCCAGTCGCTGAGAATCAGGTCACAGGACTGCTCCTGCAGGGCTTCGAATGCGGCCTGTCCATCGACACATTCGCTGACGCTGTAGCCGGCCCGTTCGAGCATGGCCTTGAGCCGCATGCGTTCGGCAGCCGAATCCTCGACCAGCAAGACGTGCTGCGTGGCGGCGGTTTTGCCGGTCATGGCCGGTCGATCAAGGCCTGCTCGCAGCCGCCCGACGTTCCGCACGACGGTGCTGCAAGCGGTGCACAAAATACATCAGGAAATCGTGTCCGTAGTACAGCAGGGTGCGCAGGAAACCAATCTTGACCGGCTC
>JBFIIN010000095.1:0-9943 GCA_041601225.1 Oceanococcus sp. | reverse complement strand
TCATTTGCTGCAGATAAATCATCACTGGAATCGTCAGTTTCTTCCGCGGGCTGTTTATCGCGCCCCAACGCGGAAATCTGTAATCTGACGTTGGACAATATTAAAGGGGGGAGTATGTCAGCGGCCTTAAATAGTAGTAGTGCGGATAAGCCGGAAGCAGATGCGTTTCAATTATCGCCTCCGGAAGTCATCACGCCAGTAAACGAGCAGGCCGCCAGGTCTGCGGTGCCCATGTCGCCCGAATTGCAAGAAGCTGTCGAGGAGCAGGTCGATCGATTCATTGAGGGCCTGATGACGGCGGATGTGCAAAGCGAAGATTTCAAAGCTCGCCTGGACAGTGCTTTTAATCTGGGACGCGAGGAGGTGTCGATTGCTGCAAGCCTGATGCAGGGAAGATTCTTGCAGCGCAATTTTGTCGGCATGGAAGACAGCTCAGCTTTCAAAGCGATCCAGGATATGCGAGGGCAACTGGATGAACTCAATCCAGGCAAAGACGGAGATTTATTCCAGCCCAAGAAGTTCTTAGGCTTTATTCCCTATGGGAACAAACTGCAAGCCTATTTCCGCAAATATCAGAGTGCTTCTGGACAATTGCAGAAAAGCATGCAGCAGCTATACGCCGCGCGAGACGATATGCAGCGAGATGTTCTCGACCTCGAAGCGACTCGCACCAAGCTATGGGAGGCAATGCAAAGCCTTAACGGCGCCGTCCACTTTGCTGAGACGCTAGACGGCAAACTGCATGAGGAGGTTACTCGACTCAAAGCCAACGATCCGGTCCGGGCTAAGGCGCTCGAGCAAGAAGTCTTGTTCTACGCTCGCCAGAACCTGCAGGACATGCTGACACAGCAGGCTGTTTGCACCAACGGATATCTGGCACTCGATGTTCTTAAAAAGACCGCACGGGAAATGGCGAACGGCTGCAGTCGGGTGGCGACTACCGGTATGAGTGCCCTTGCGGTCGCGCAAACCGTAGCGCGCGCAACTGGCAACCAAATTAAGGTTATGGACATGCTCACGGACGTCAACAGCACAATCGAAGGACTGATTGCTGAAACTGGGCGCCAGCTGAACAACCACGTCGACAAAACGACCCAGTTCGCTCAGAACCCGATGATCGGAATTGAGACGCTCAAAGAAATGTTTGAACAAACTTTTTCTGCCATGGACGCTATGGATGATTTTCGCGCGCAGGCCATAGAAGTCATGGGCGAAAACAATCGAATCATGAAGGGCGAGCTGACCAAAGCCGATCAGTACGTCGACCGTTTACGCCAACAGCAGGCTCGCGAAGCAACACGGCAGGCGGTCAGCGGGCCTGTCGCTCTTTGATTTTTCTGACACGCATTTTTATTAAACTGGAGATATGTTAATGGCCACTCAGTACATTATGCGGCGCGACACGACGGGTTGGACCAATCAGGTCAGGATCTCTTTTGGGGTCGCCGTTGCGGCCTGTGCCCTGGGCGTCATACAGCTACCCGGACAGGAGCTGGATCGGGCATTTCTTGCAATTGGATTGCTCTTTTGCCTCTTTGCCAGCTTTGCTGTCGCGAAAACGATTCGCGACAATCGGGATGGCCAGGTTGATACCGGATCCTGGGTCATGACTGTCTGGATTGCCTTTGCGGCCGCATTGGCTTTGACGGCATGGGGCCTGTGGCGGATGAATATTCCCGTCTGGGAAAAGAAGTACATGGTTGTCAGCTGGTTATTCCTGGTCAGCAGTACCTTCACCCTGGCTAAAACTGTACGAGATCGCCATGAAGCCGATTTGATGGAAATGGCCGGATCGGAGCCCTCCAAAATCGAGTCCATCGGCGAGGAGCAATAATTTTCCCCACCCGCTGAGCAGTTCCGCTGCTCAGCGGGTGCGCGTCTTAAATTGCAGGAAACGCTGCTGCCTTTTCAAAGGTTCACTTGCACTGAGCGCAAGGCGTGACCGGCGTGATTCCAGTTCCGATTCCAGCAGCTGCAGCTGTTCAAGCAACAGGCTCGTTGCGTTTTGGGAGCCATCTGCCAGAGCCATATCACGCTGGCCAACAGGAACCATGAGATAGCTTTGCAGTGAATCGGGCAAATAGCGCCGTACGCACTCAACAACATACATCCGGTCTTCCTGAGTGAAATTTTCATCGACCGTAACTACGGTGGCCAAGCGCTCCAGATGAATTAGCGAATGCTTCAAGGATTTGAGGCGATCCACGATATCGCTTGAAACATGCGGCGCGAGCTCTTCCATGACGACATCGAGCGCTTGCATCTGCTCGGGATCAATGAGAAACGGAACGGATTCGCGGCTCTTGTGCGCAACGCTGTTCCGGCGCGACCAGAACATTAGCGCCGATGCGAAAGCGAGGCTTGCAATACCCAACAGGGCCAACGGCACCGACATCTGTAGCCAGCCCACAAACAACGCGACCGCACCGGCCGTAGCAATGGTCCCAGACAGAATCGCCGCAGGTTTCGCCGGCTGTCTGGTTCTGGCGGCGATGCTTTGGCGGTGCAATTCTGCCAGCGGCGGCCCCAAGCTGCGCTTGGCGTTAGCGACCCTAATACGCTCCTGCACGCCCGCGGGAACAGTCGCCCGCTTAAGCCTGGGCTTTTTTGCCGTGCGCCGATTAATCGGACGGGTGGAAGATACGTATTTGGGATCGCCGCTCATTACCAATTGTCCTTCGCCAACAGTTAGGCCTCAGAAAGACCTTGTGCAGTATGCCGACGCGGGGCCGACTATGCGACCGGAACTCCGCTGTATCTCATCGTCCATGACCTACTGATTCAGCCTAGCCGAAAGCCTGGCATCACCCGGCCCAATCCATTCCGCAGGCGCTACCGATTCCCCGAGCGGCGCGCTGCGGTCGCAACGGTTCCGCACACGAGTGTTACCCGCAAATGAGCCGGGCACCACCTGAATTGTTACGGCTCAACGGAAGTCGAGGATGGCTTGGTGAATAGCGCGCGCTTGACAAATAAACATCGTTCAGTATTCTAATAAACGACGTTCATTTGATGGAGATAAGCATGACAGGAATTATGGATCGTATCCGCGGCCTGTTCGTGGCCAATGCCCACGACTCGGTCGATCAGCTGGAAAATCCGGCGATCATGTCCCGCCAGATCCTGCGCGAGCTGGGCGACGACATAGACCGCAGCCGCCAGGGCCTGGTGAAAGCGGTCGCCGCGGAACGCGAGCTGGAACACCGCCTGGCCGAGCTCGGCAAGGAGACGGAGCGGCTCGAAAGTCGCGCCCGCGTGCTCCTGGACAAGGATCAGGAAGCCGAGGCCCGGGAAATTGTCGCGCGTCAACTGGCCCGCCAGCGCGATGCCTATGCGGTTGCCCAGCACCTGACTCGTGCCCGCACCGCATCCAAGCGCCTGCGCACCCAGCTGGAACGCCTGCAACAGGAACGCAACGAGGCCCGCAGCCGCAGCAATCTGATCGCGCTGACCAGCCGCAGCCAGGATGCCTTGCGTGTGGCGGGCGCCTGCAACGATAGTTTCTCCACCGCCATGCACCGCCGCGACCGGCTGGACGAGTACGCGCGCCGCGTCGGCGTCGATGACTTCGAGGCCGAGGCCGCCGCGGAACTTCAGGCCGCCGAAGACGAAGGCCACGATGCCGTGGATCTTTCGCTGCGCGAACAGGATATCGACGAGGCTATGGCCCGCCTGCGCGCAAGCAGCACAACACCCACCACAGCGGAGCCGAACAATGAATAGCCCAATGTTTCAAACGGATGTACCCGAAGCCATGCGCCTGGATTCCCCCGGCTGGATCTTCTTCGTCAAAGCCTCTTTCGCCAGCGCCCTGCTCGGCATGGGCTTCGGCGTGATCATGATGCCGGTGGAAATCTGGATACGCGGCTATCTGATCATGGGCTCGCTATTTCTGGTCGGTTCCAGCTTCACCCTGGCCAAGACCCTGCGCGATCAATTCGAGTCCTCCAAATTGATCAACAAATTGTCGCAAGCGCGGGCGGAAAAGCTGCTCAAGGACTATACCGATTCGGACGCTTGAGGCTCGCGCCCGCCCGGACCACCGCAGCGCCGGCCCTGGCGCCGACGCTGCGGTCGCGGCGCGAACCGCCGCGGGCGAGACCGAGATGCGACGGACTTCCGGTCCGTCCCTGCGGGACAGCCTGGCGTCTATCTTTTTTGCGCTACTGGTGTGCTGCGTTATTGCGGCATGGCCTTCGTGCTGGCTGATCCTGGACGCGGCGCCCTGCACGGGCAAAAGCTTTCTGTATTGCCTGCCAGTTCTCTTCGTGGCCTTCGTATCCAGCAGCATAGGCCTCCTGGTGGGGGCTCTTTGCCTGGCGGCACTCGGTGACTTCGAGCGCAACAAGACATTGTTCAAGGCGGACGTATATCTCATGCTTTCGACGGCTGTACTTGTGGTTCTCAGCCTGCATAAATCCGCGGTCGTTTTCTGACAAGGGGCGCTCCGCCGTCCGCCTTGCACCCCGGCGGGACGGTCAAAGCGCCCGCGACACCGCTACACTCGTCAGCTATCTCGCGCTTTTTGGCCTGCGGATTCATGACGACGAAAACTGAACTCTGGAGCGTCTACGGCTCCGAACTCTCACCCTTCACCCTGAAGCTGCTGTTGCTCTGCCGCAACGCCGGACTTGCGCATCGTTTCCTGCCGGTCGAGGGCGGCGTACTGGAGAACCTGCAGCTTCAGCACCGGCTGCGCAAACTGAAGCAGGGCCGCTTGCCCCTGAGCTGGCCGGTGATGACCGCGGACGACGAATTTCCGCTGGTCCCCTTTTTATTTGGCCCTCAGCGAGAGAACCTTTACGACTCCAGCGCGATCGCCTATTGGCTGGATCAGCAGATCGCCGAACCTGTCCGGCGCGTGATTCCCGACGATCCCGCCGCGGCGTTTATCACCCGCTTGATTGACGATTACGCCGATGAATTCGGTCTGTACATGGTCCACCACAATCGCTGGAAAGTCTCCGCCCGGGACAACAATGCCGGCCAGCGCGTGGCCCGCGAAATGCTGGGACCCTTCGAGCCACTGCAGAAACCCTTCGGGGCCTGGTTCAGCGCCCGTCAGGTGCGGCGCCTGCCCTATTTGTTTAGTGTCGCGCCACCCGGCTACCAAATCGATGGTCTTGCCCGGCGCCTGCAGCCACCCACGCGCCTTGGCTTTCCGGCAAGCCATGCGCTGCTCGAGACGGCCTTTGCTCGCTTGCTGGACTGTCTCGAAGTGCTGCTGGCAAAGCGGCCCTTCGTGCTGGGCGGCCATTTCACCCTGGCGGATGCCGCCCTGTACGGCGAACTGGCCATGAATCTGGATGACCCCAGCGCGGCGCGGCTGATCCGCGAGCGCGCCCCCAGGGTGGAAGCCTGGCTGCGGCAGCTCCGCTATGGCGACCTGCCCAACGGCGATGGGAAGTTGCTGCTGGACCAGGAACTCAGCCCGCTGCTCGCCGAAATCTGTCGCACGCATGTGCGGCTGATGCAGCAGAATCTGGCCGCCTTTGAAGACTGGCAGGCGCGCGGCGAAAGCTGTTTCAACGAAGCGGCCTTTGATCAGCACCGGGCCCTTTATGACGGCGAACTGGAGGGCCAGGCGTTTCGCCATGTTGCCAAGAGCTTTCAGGCCAAAGTCTGGCGCGAATGCACCAGCCAGTGGGCGCGCCTGGCTCCGGCTGAGCGCGCGGCGCTGGAAGATCTGCTGCCGCCCGAGCACGGGCTGGACCAGGCCCGCCGGGAAGTCCAGCTCGTGGCTTAGCGCGCTTTCGCCTTGGGCCGCCCCTGCCGCATGCCCGCCACAAAGCCCTCGACCAGCACATCGCAGAGCCGGCTGTAGTCGGTCACGCCACTCCAGACCAGCTTGCCCGTCACCGCCAGCACGCTGATGCCATGCACGCCACTCCACAGGGCGGTGGTGGCCTCACTCAACTCCGCCTTGCCCAGCTTCGGCAAGGCCGCAGCCAGCTCCTTGCCAACCAGTTCGAAGGAACGCTGCACCCGCAGCACGTTGGCCCTGGGGGCTGCAACGCCGGCGGGCAGGCGGTGCTCGTACATGAGTTGCCAGCGATTGGGGTGGCGCTGGGCGAAAGCCACGTAGGCTGCCGCCAAGGCGCGTAGCCGTGCGAGCGGCTCATCTTCGTCCACCAGCGCGTCGCACAGAGCGGAGTAAATCGCTTCCGCCGTGCGCTCGTTGAGCGCGACGAACAGACCATCCTGGTTGTCGAACACCAGGTAAAGCTGGCCGACGGTATAGCCGATGGCCTTGGCCACTTTGCGCATGGAAAAACCAGCCGTGCCCTCGCTGACGATCAAGAGCTCGGCAGCGCCGATGGCCATTTCGCGCTGCTGCTCGCGGCTGTGTTCGTTACGCCGGCCCACTAGAGTCGCGCTCCGCGCAGGGCCAGCACCTGATCCTGCAATCCCGCCGCGCTGGCCACCCCCGGCGCTACGATTTCACCGACGCGCAGATCGATCTTGGACCACAGCCGCCGCGGCAGCTTGCCCATGGCCGGACCGCCGCGACGACTGAAGAAGCTGCCCCACAAGCCGGACAGGGCCATGGGAATCACCGGCACCGGACTGCGCTCCACGATCTTCTCGACACCGGAGCGGAACGCGGTCATCTGCCCATCCTGGGTGATCTGACCTTCCGGGAAGATGCAGACGATCTCGCCCGCGTCCAGCGCCTGGGCAATGGCTTCCATGGCCTGTTCGAGCAGGGCGGGATCTTCCTTGGCCGGCGCGATGGGGATGGCTTTGACGGTGCGAAAAAACCAGCTCAAGAATGGAATCTGAAAAATCTTGTGGTACATCACGAAGCGCGTCGGGCGCCGCACGCTGCCGCCGATCACCATGGCGTCTACGAAACTCACGTGATTGCAGACGAGCAAGGCTCCACCCTCCTCGGGTATGCGCTCCATGCCCGATTTGTTCACCCGGTAAATCGTGTGGACCAGCATCCACACCACGAAGCGCACCAGAAACTCGGGCACCAGAGTGTAGATGTAGATGGCGACCACGGCGTTGAGCACGGCCGTCAGCAGAAACAGCTGCGGGATGGTCAGACCCTGGCCCAGGGTCACCCCGGCGAGTATCGCGGACAGCACCATGAACAGGGCATTGAGGATATTGTTGCCGGCAATGACCCGCGAACGGTGACTGGGCTCGGAGCGGGCCTGGATCAGGGCGTATAACGGCACAATGTAAAAGCCGCCGAACAGGCCCAGCAACACCACGTCAGTCATCACCCGGTAGGCATTGGGCTGGGTCAGGAACTCCGCGGCTCCGATCAGGGCGCCACCCGTGCCGGCGGGCGCGGCAAAGAACAAATCCACCGCGAACACCGTTAGGCCGATAGAGCCAAAAGGCACCAGACCCAGTTCCACGCGCCCGCCGGACAAGCGCTCGCAGAGCAGGGAACCCACCCCGACACCCACCGAGAACAGCGTAAGCAACAAGGTGACGACCTGCTCGTTGCCGCCCAGGGTCGTGCGGGTGTAATTGGGCAATTGGGTGAGGTAGGTCGCGCCAAAAAACCAGAACCAGGAGATGCCCAGCACCGACAGCAGCACGACCCGATTCGTACGCAGGAAATTGAGGTTGCGCCAGGTCTCGGTGAGCGGATTCCAGTTGATTTGCAGATCCGGCGCCGCGGCCGGCGCCACGGGAATCCGGCGGCTGGCCAGATAGCCGCAAATCGCCACGCCCAGCACCACGGCGCCCACCCACAAGGGACCACGGCCCTCAATTCCGATAAGCAGACCGCCCAGCAAGGTGCCCAGCAGGATGGCCACAAAAGTGCCCATTTCCACCAGGCCGTTGCCCCCGACCAGTTCGGACTCGCGCAGATGTTGCGGCAGGATGCCGTACTTCACCGGGCCAAACAGGGTGGATTGGGTGCCCATCAGGAACAGCAGGGCCAGCAAGGCCCAGACGCTTTGCAGCAGCAGGGCCACGGCGGCCAGCGCCATAATGCCGATCTCGCAAAGCTTGACCAGCCGAATCAGCTGCGACTTTTCGTATTTGTCCGCGATCTGCCCGGCGGTGGCCGAGAACAAGAAGAATGGCAGGATGAACAGGCCCGCGGCCAGGTTGATCAAGAGGTCCGTATCCCCGGCGCTGGCCAGGCCGAAGGCGATCAAAATGATTAGCGCATTTTTGTAGACATTGTCGTTGAAGGCCCCCAGGAACTGGGTCCAGAAGAAGGGCCCGAATCGCCGCTGAGCCAGTAAAGAGAATTGACCTTGCATGGCAGGCACTCTTAAATGAATGGTGTTTATTTAATCCGAAATTCACGGAGATGGCAAGCGCGCCGCAAGCCTCTTTTTCGGGGACGTGACACCACGTCCCCGAAACCGGCTATGGCTGTCCGGAATTCACGCAGCGATTCGTTATCAAATAACGAGCTCCTACTGCGACAGGCTATGGCACGAATACCCCGAATCGTTGTTCCCGGTTTGCCTCATCACGTTACCCAACGCGGCAATAGAGGTAGAGTGCTGTTTGCGTGTAGCACCGATTACATTCTCTATCGGGACCTCATTGCCGAACGCTGCCGACACTTCGACATCGATGTTTGGGCATACTGCTTTATGCCCAATCATGTCCACCTTATCCTCGTACCCGCGGCCGCGGATGCTTTGGCCCGTGCTATCGGAGAAGCACACAGACGATTTACCGCCTTTATAAACGCCCGTGAACGTGTCACCGGGCATCTTTTCCAGGGCCGATTTTATTCGGTCGCGATAGATGAGCGACACCTCCACTCGGCTTTCCGGTACATTGCGATGAATCCCGTCAAGGCCGGGTTGACCAATCAAGCCCAGGACTGGCCATGGTCAAGTACACGGGCTCATCTGTCGGGGCGCGACGATTCGCTGGTTAATGTTGCTCCCGGACTCGATCGGATTGGCGATTTTCAGGCATACCTGCGTGCTGATCCAGACTTCCATGATGAGCATCGGCTCGACAATCCCCGTGCCAACGGTCGCCCCCTGATGAGCGAGGCACAACTCATTGCGGTGGAACAGCTTCTGGGGCGTCGAATTCGCCGCTTACGGCTGGGACCAAAGTCTGCTGATTGAAATGCGTCAAATCGCATAAAACAGGGACTTGGTATCACGTCCCCGCAGGATTCGCAGGATCGATTGACTCCGGACCGAGCGGCACGGACACTTCGCGCGTCCTGATTTTCCGGCGCATCCATGCACGCCCAGACCTTTTTCCTGCTGTACAGCCTGCCGTTTTTTGCCTTGTGCATGCTTTGCTGGCGGCAGTCGTGTCCGGGTTTGCCACAAGGCCCGGCCAGCAGCCCGAACCTACGCTATGTGCTGCTCTGGCTGCTTGCCGGCGTTCTGATCCGCCTGCCGCTGTTGTGGGACGCCGGTTTCCATTACGACACCGGCACCTACAAGGCCTGGGCGCTCAAGCTTTCCGACCCCGCCAATGCCTTCGCCGTCTACGAGGACGGGTACTTCGCGGATTATCCGCCGCTATATATGTACATACTGGCCATGATCGGCGCTTTGGCACGCTGGAGCGGCCTGGCTGACAGCAGCCATTTCACCGCGCTGATCAAGCTGCCACCGCTGCTCTGCGATATCGGCGTGTCGCTCTTGCTGCTTCGCATCGCGCGCCAGCAGGCATCACCCCGCCCACTACTGATCGCCAGTCTGTACTTGTTCAATCCGGCGATCATCTTCGATACGGCTTTGTGGGGACAGACCGAATCATTGCTGCTGTTACTGGTCCTGCTTGGCTGGCAGGCCTGGCGAAAGGATCGCCTAGTACTCGCATCCTTAGCACTGGCCGCTAGCGTCGCTTTCAAACCCCAGGGCGCCGTGTTCGCTGGCGTATATGGCGTCGCGGTCATCTTGTCCGCCGGCTGGCGACGCAGCCTGCTCGCCGCGTTCGCCGGGGCGCTGAGTTTTGGTCTGCTGATCCTGCCATTCGCCTG